>JALTZY010000158.1 GCA_027045905.1 Paracoccaceae bacterium | reverse complement strand
GGCGGCGGGTGCGGCGGGTGCGGCGGGCAGGAAGCCTCGCAGGGCTTCGTCACCTCGAGCTACCGGAGCCCGTTTCTGAACCGCCCCATCGCGCTCGCCCTGCTCGAAGCCGGTCGGGCGCGCCTCGGCGAAAGCGTGACCGTCTGGCACATGGGCGCGCGGCGGCAGGCGCGGGTCTCGGCGCCGGATTTTCTGGACCCGGAGGGGGAGCGGCTTCATGCGTGACGTTTCTGCGAAATGGCCGCTGATCGACACCGACAGCCTCGCGCTCGAAGGGCCGGGGGTGGCGCTGTATTCGCTGCGCCTCGAGCGCCAGACGCTGGTCAGCGGCGCGGGCGCGCGGGCGGGCTTCACGGAGAGGCTCGGCGCGCCGGTGGGCTGGCCCGCCCCGGCGAGGGGAGAGGCCTATGCGCTCGGCCTCGGGCGCGACCGGCTGCTGCTGGTAAACGACCCGGCGCTGGAGGATGGCTGGGACGCGCGCGCGGGGCTGGCGGTCTCGGACATGAGCGGGGGATATGCGGTATTCGGGCTTCGCGGGCCGGGGATCGGCGCGGTGCTGGCGCGCGCGGGCGAGATCGACCCGACCCGGCCCTCGCGCTCGGTGGCGCGGCTTTTCCTGGGGCTGGAAGTGCTGCTGTATTGGCACGAGGCGGCGCCGGGCGGCGAGCAGGCGCTGCGCCTGCATGTGCCCGCCTGCCATGCCATGACCCTCGTCGAGGCGCTGGGGGCGGTGTTTCGCGCGATTGGCGACTGAGAGCTGCCCTACGGCGCCTGGCGCATCCGGTCCGGCAGCCAGGTGGCGATTTCCGGCCAGATCACCAGGATCACCACCATCAGCAGCATCAGCGCCACCATCGGCAGGGCGGTCCTGGCGATGTAGGAAATCTCGTGGCGGGTCATGCCCTGCAGCACGAACAGGTTGAAGCCGATCGGCGGCGTCACTTGGGCCATTTCCACCACCACCACGATGAAGATGCCGAACCAGATCACGTCGATTCCCGCCTGACGGATCATCGGCTCGACGATGGCCATGGTCAGCACCACCGAGGAGATGCCGTCGAGGAACATGCCGAGAAAGACGTAGAAGATGGTCAGCACCACGATCAGCATCAGAGGCGACATCTGCATGGAGTCGATCCATTCGGCCAGCGCCCGGGGCAGGCCGGTGAAGCCCATCGACAGAGACAGGAAGAACGCCCCCATCAGGATCAGCGCGATCATCGCCGAGGTGCGCGTGGCTCCCATCAGCGAGGCGGTGAAGGTGGCCCAGTTCAGCGAGCCCTGCATCGCCGCCAGCCCCAGCGCGCCCAGCACGCCCACGGCCGCCGCCTCGGTGGCGGTGGCATAGCCCAGATACATCGAGCCGATCACCACCCCCACCAGCCCCAGCACCGGGGCCAGGAAGCGGCTTTCGGCCAGCATCCGGCCGAGCGGCATGGCCGGCTCCGGCTCCGGGCGCTGGCCCCGGGCCAGGAAGTGCCAGGCGGCGATATAGGCCATGAACAGCCCGGCCAGGATCAGCCCCGGTATCACCCCGGCCATGAACAGCCGGGTGATGCTCTCATTGATGCTTACGCCATAGACGATCAGGGTCAGGCTCGGCGGGATCATCAGCCCCAGCGTGGCCGCGCCGGCCAGGGTGCCGATGATCATGTGCTCCGGGTAGCCGCGCTTGCGCAGTTCCGGGATCGACATCTTGCCCACCGTGCTCAGCGTCGCCGCCGAAGAGCCCGACACCGCGGCAAAGATGGTGCAGCCGGCGATATTGCTGTGCAGGAGCCCGCCGGGCAGGAAGCGCATCCAGGGGGCGAGGCCGCGGAACATGTCTTCGGACAATCGGGTGCGGTAGAGGATCTCGCCCATCCAGACGAAAAGCGGCAGCGCGGTCAGCGTCCAGGAGGAAGCGCCGGTCCAGATGGTGGTGATCATGGCGTCTCCCGCCGGGCGCGAGGTGAAAAGCTCCATCCCCACCCATGCGACCCCCATCAGCGCGAGCCCCACCCAGACCGAGCCCCCGAGCAGGGCAAAGAGCACGAACAGGAAGATGATGGTGGCATATACTTCGCTCATTCCACCGCCTCCCCGACGATGCTGGTTTCGCCCGTGACCAGCAGGCGCGTGAGCGCGTCCCACAGGGCCACGGCCAGCAGGATGGCGCCGATCGACATCGGGAGTTGCGGCAGCCAGATCGGGGTATGGACCCATTCGGAGCCGGTGGCGGCCCATATCTCGGCCCATTCCGATGGCGGATTGGCGAACATGCGGAAGAAGGAGATCAGCCATTCGGGGGTGAAGTCCTGCCCCTGGGTGCGGTCGTTGAGCAGCACCGACATCAGGTTGGTCTTGACCGCGTAGCGGGCGAAATAGGTGGCGATCAGCGCCGCGGTCAGGGTGGCGGCGGCATCGACCCAGAAGCGGCTCTTCGGGCCGATATTGAGCAGGATCGACACCCGGATATGACTGCCGCGCACCAGCGCGTAGGAAAGGCCGAAAAACGAGGTCGCGGCCATGGCATAGCCGGCATATTCCGTGCTGCCGGGAAAGGTGAGCCCGGTCCAGCGGGTAACCATCTGGGCGACGATCAGCAAGAGGATCAGCGCCATGAACAGAGCCGCCACCGCGCCGGAGGCCGCATAGAGGCGGTCAAGCAGGCGCCAGAGCGGGGGCAGGAGCCGCCGGGCGTGCTGCCGGCCGGCCAGACAGGCCAGCGCGAACAGGCTCGGAAAGACGAACAGCCACACCCACAGGGGCAGGCCCAGAAATGGTTGCCAGTCTCTCATGCACCCCTCCCCGGGTAGCGGCAGGAGCGCGGCCCCATGCGAGGGGCCGCGCCGGCGGTCTGTCGGGAATTTCCGCTTGCGCGCCGGTTACTTGCCAGCGTGGTAGGCGTCGAGGATGGCCTGGCCCTGCTCGCCGGTCTGCTCCAGCCAGTCGACGGTCATCTTCTCGCCGATCGCCTGCAGCTCGGCGAGGAATTCGGGGCCGGCGTCGGTTACGGTCATGCCGTTGGCCTCGAGCTGGTCGAAATACCAGTTGGCCAGCTCCTCGGACTTGGCGGCGCAGGCGGCGCCGGTCTCGTCGGCGGCTTTCCGGATCGCCGCGCGGGTGTTGTCGTCGAGCCCTTCCCAGATCTGCTTGTTGGCCATGACATAGTTTCGTGGAAACCAGGCATTGACCTTGTAGTAATGGCTCAGATGCTCCCAGACCTTGCGGTCATAGCCGGTAGCGCCCGAGGAGATGAAGGCCTCGACCACCCCGGTGGCCAGCGCCTGGCTGAGCTCGGCCGCCTCGATCTGCACCGGCACCATGCCCAGCGCTTCGGCAATGGTGGCGGTGGCGGTGTTGTAGGAGCGGAACTTGATGCCTTGGGTGTCCTTGGACGAATTCACTTCCTTGTTGAAGTAGAAGCCCTGGCCCGGCCACGGGCAGGTATAGAGCACCACCAGGTTCAGGTCGGAAAGCTGCTCGCTGACCGGGCCCTGTGCCGCCTGCCAGAGCCTTTCGTTATCCTCGTAGCTGGTGGCGAGGAAGGGCAGGTTGTCCCAGCCCAGAAGCGGGGCTTCGTTGGCGTGCGCCGACATGAAGCGCTCGCCGATCGGCACCTGGCCGGTCTGGATCGCGCGCTTGATCTCGCCGCCCTTGAACAGCGAGCCGCCCGGATGCACGGTGATGTCGATCTCGCCATCGGTGTATTCGCGCACCTTGTCGGCGAAGACCACGCCCATCTGCGAGTGGAAATTGCTGGCCGAATAGGCCATCGGCATGTCCCAGCTTTCGGCATTGGCGATGCTGGCGGTGCTGGCGGCAATGGCGAGCGCCGCGGCGGATACGGCGGCTTTCAAGGTGGTTCCGAGTGCGATCATGTCTTTCTCCCTGTCAAAGATGCGCTTGCATTGCTGTTCGTGTCGTCGCCTTGTTGTCGCTCCGGTCCGCTTCCCGGGAGGGTGCGGGAGATTCTCCCGCCCGTCGCGATCTTTCGGCCTCCCGCGCCGCGATCTCCGGCTCTCCTCCGGCCCGTTCCCGGCCCCGGCCCGTTTTCGCCTCGCTCCCCGGCCTGATCGCCCGCACACGGCAGCCGGACGCCAATGATGCGTCATGGTCCGTCGTGATGTTTCGGGATGCTCCTGATCGTGCCGGCCAGCCCTCCCGACTCGACAACACACGATCATGTTAACCCCTGCCGCGCGAAGGCTGCAACGCGTTTCTTCGGCGGTTTCGCAGGCGGTTTTCGCCGGTGCGGCAGGATGCGGGGCGGGCGGCTCTGGTGCCGGGGCGAAAGGCAGGCTACAGAGGCAGCGTCACGGGCGGAATCACATCATGCGGCAAAGCCTTGTTCTCGTACGCGACCTGGTGCTGATCGGCGGAGGCCATGCCCACGCGCTGGTGGCGCGGATGTGGGGGATGAAGCCCATCGAGGGTGTGCGCCTCACGCTGATCAACCCGCACCCGACCGCGCCCTATTCGGGGATGCTGCCGGGCTATGTTGCCGGGCATTACCCACGCGCGGCGCTGGAGATCGATCTGGTGAAGCTCGCGCGCTTCGCGGGTGCCCGCCTCGTGCTGGGACATGCCGAGGCGATCGACCCGGCGGCCGGGCTGGTGCGGCTCGCCGACGGGCGCGAGATCGGCTGGGACGTGGCCTCGATCGACGTGGGCATCCATGCCGAGATGCCCGAGATCGAGGGCTTTGCCGCCCACGCCACCGGCGCCAAGCCGCTCGATCTCTATGCCGCGCGCTGGGAGGATTTTCGCGCCCGGGCGCTGGCGGGCGAGGTGGCGCCGCAAGTGGCGGTGATCGGCGGCGGCATTGCCGGGGCCGAGCTGGCGCTGGCCATGGCCCATGCCTTGCACGCGGGGGGCGTGCAGCCAGAGGTCAGCCTGATCGAGGCGGGGGGCGAGATCGCCGCCGCCAATCCCGGCACCCGCCCGGCGCTCCTCAGCGCCATGCGCCGGCTCGGGGTCGAGGCGGTGACCGGCGCGCGCCCGGTGCGGATCGAGGCGGGCGCGGTGGCGCTCTCGGACGGGCGGCAGATCGCCAGCCGCTTCACCGTGGGCGCAGCCGGCGCGCGTGCGCATGACTGGCTCACCCGCGCGCCCCTGCCGCTCACCGATGACGGCTTCGTGCGGGTGGGGGCGGATCTGCGCGTGGAGGGCCACGACGCGCTCTTTGCCGCCGGCGATTGCGCCCACATGAGCCATGCGCCCCGCCCCAAGGCCGGCGTCTATGCGGTGCGCGCGGCGCCGGTGCTGTATCACAACCTCGCCGCGGCGGTGACCGGCGAAGCGATGCGCGCCTTTCGCCCGCAAAAGAGCTTCCTCAAGCTGATCTCGCTCGGGGGCAAAAGCGCCATTGCCGAGAAGTGGGGCAGGGCGGTTTCCGGTCCGCTGCTCTGGCGCTGGAAGGACCGGATCGACCGCACATTCATGGCGCAGTTTCATGAGCTTCCGGCGATGCAGGCCCCGCCCCCCGCGCCGCATGTGGCGCGAGCGCTTGAAGAGGAGGGGCTTGAGGCCGACCGGCCCCTGTGCGGCGGCTGCGGCTCCAAGGTGGCGCCCGACACGCTCAGCGGCGCGCTTGCCTCCCTGCCGCCGCTTGGCCGCGCCGATGTGCTGACCGCGCCGGGCGATGACGCGGCGGTGCTGGCGCTTGCGGGCGGCGCGCGGCAGGTGCTGACCACCGACCATTTGCGCGCCTTCACCGACGACCCGGCGCTGCTTGCGCGCATCGCCACGGTGCATGCGCTGGGCGATATCTGGGCCATGGGCGCGCGCCCCCAGGCGGCGCTGCTCTCGGTCACGCTGCCGCGCATGAGTGCGGTGCTGCAGGCGCGCACGATGGACGAGATCCTCACCGCCTGCGCCGATGTGTTGCGCTGGGAGGGGGCCGAGATTGTCGGCGGCCATTCCTCGATGGGGGCGGAGCTGACCATCGGCCTCAGCCTCACCGGCCTGCTCGACGGCGCCCCGCTCACGCTGGCCGGCGCAGAGGCGGGTGACGCGCTGCTGCTTACCCGGCCGATCGGCAGCGGCACGATCCTGGCCGCCGAGATGCAGGGCGCGGCGGATGGGCGCGACGTGGCGGCGCTGCTCGCGCGCATGGCCCGCCCGCAGGGCGACGCGGCGCAGATCCTCGCCCGCGCCGGGGCGCGGGCGATGACCGATGTCACCGGCTTCGGGCTGGCGGGCCACCTGATGGGCATGTGCCGGGCCTCGGGGCTGGCCGCGCGTCTCGATCTGGCCGCGATTCCGCTCTATCCCGGCGCGCTGGAACTGGCCCGCGCCGGCCACCGCTCCACCATCTGGCCCGCCAACCGCCGCGCCGCGCCCGTGGCCGGCGCGACCGGCCCCCGCGCATCCCTGCTGCACGACCCGCAGACCGCCGGCGGGATGCTTGCAGCGCTGCCCTTTGAGGCCGCCGAGGGAGCGGTGGCCGAACTCAGCGCCGCCGGCCACGAGGCCGCGCGGATCGGCGAAATGGTCGCCGGCACGCCGGGGATCGGCGTTTCGGGGCAGGCCTGATTGCTCTTTTTTGTCCATTGCAGAGGGCCTCGAGGTCGCGACCTGCTATTTTTTGCAGAAAAATCGCGCCTCCGGCGGGGATATTTGTGGCAAGAGGAAGGGGGTTATCGGGATCCGCGCGGGAGCGCGGCGGGTATTTCAGGCGCCGAACAGGTCGATGATCTTGCGCGCGGCGTCGGTGAGGTGGGCGTCGGTGAGGTCTTCGAGGGGCAGGGGGGTGTCGCCCGGCTCGGGGGCGCTGCGCCGGTAGCGCGGGTCGTAGTGGCGCAGGATCAGGTCGCGGGCGAGCTGCGCGTAGGCGCCGGCGGCGACCATGGCGCGCCAGGCATTGACCTGTTCGTGGCCATGAAAGCGCACCAGCTTGTCGAGCACCGGGGCGAAGCGTTCGGGGACGTCGAGCTTGTCCTGATAAGCGGTGAGCAGGTGCCGCACCCGTGCTTCGATCGGCGCCGAGAGGCGCAGCCGGCGCGCGGCGCGCATCGCCTTCCACAGCATTGGCGGCAGGTTCAGCCGGCCGATTCTGCTGCTCTCGGCCTCAAGGTAGAGCGGGCGGGCGGGATCGAGGCCCAGCAGGGCCATGGCCAGCGCGGTCTCGAAGCCCTTTTGCGAAGGCTGCGGCGTGGCGTAATCGCCGAAGACCGAGCCGCGGTGCCTGGCCAGGGCTTCGAGATCGACCACTTGCGCGCCTTCGCGAGCGAGGGCGGCGAGCAGGCGGGTCTTGGCGGTGCCGGTGCTTCCGTCGATCAGGATCACCGGGTTTTCGAGCGGGGTTTCGTAAAGCGCGGCGGCGACCAGGCGGCGATAGGTGCGGTAGCCGCCGAGCAGGCTGTCGGCTTGCCAGCCGACCTGCCTGAGGATGGTGGTAAAGGCCCCGGAGCGCCGCCCGCCGCGCCAGCAATAGACCAGCGGGCGCCAGTCCGCTCCCATCTCGGCCAGCGGGCCTTCGAGGTGGCGCGCCGCGTTACGCGCGAGCAGGGCGGCGCCGAGGCGGCGGGCGAGAAAGCGGCTCTCCCGCACATAGATGGTGCCGATGTGGGCGCGCTCTTCGTTGTCGAGCACCGGCAGGTTCAGCGCGCCGGGGATGTGGTCCTCGGCGAACTCGGCGGGCGAGCGCACATCGACGATGCCGGTGAAGGGCAGGTCTGCGAGCGCATCAAGCGAGGCGAGTTCGTAGGGCATGGCGCGGGGTCTCGAGAGGACGGGGAGCGGCGCCGGCGGGTCGGCTCAACGGTCGCGCCCCAGTGCTTCCAGCACCGCGTCGAGGCGCTTTCCCTGGGGCGAGACCTCGATCAGGGGCGCGTCCTTCACGGCGGCGTAATAGGCCTCGGGGTCGTAGGTGGCGATGCCCAGGTTCAGGTAGTCGGCGGTGAGCAGGCCCATGGCGGAGAGCAGCCGGTAAACGGCGAGGTATTGGTCCGATTGCGTGCTGATGGCGCTGGCGCGGGCATCGAGCAGGGTCTGTTCGGCATTGAGCACGTCCAGCATGGTGCGCGACCCCAGTTCGTGCTCTTCGCGGGTGGCGCGCAGGGCCACGGTGGTGGCGCGGATCTGGCGCTGGTGGGCCTCCATCGCAGCGGCGGCGACGGCCAGCCCCGCCCAGGCATTGGATACGCCCTGCTCGATCCCGCCGGCGGTGACATGCAGCGCGGCACGGGCGGCATCGCGCTGTGCCTGGGCACGCCGGTAGAGCGCGCTGAGGCGTCCTCCCTGGTAGAGCGGCCCCGAAAGGGTGACACCGACCTGGTTGGCATAGGTGGCGGTGCCGCCATGGGGCTGCGAGACGGTGGCGCTGGCCGAGGCGCTGAGGGTGGGCTTCATCGCCGCGAGCGCCAGTTCCACGTTGAGCTCGGCGATGGTGACATTGCGCTGGGCGCTCAGCATGTCCGGGTGGCGGCTGAGGGCGAGCGCACGGGCCTCTTCGAGGGTCTTGACCGTGACCGGCGGGGTGGGCGGAGGCGAGAGCGTGCCGGGGTAATGGCCGATGGCGGCCTTGTACTCTTCGCGCGCGGCGATCAGTTCCCCGTTGGCGGCGGCCTCGGCGGCGCGCGCTCCGGCCAGGCGGGCCTCGGCCAGCGAGACGTCGGTCTGGGTGATCTCGCCCACTTCGAAGCGGTCCCTGGCCGCGCGCAGCTCCTCGGTGAGCAGGCGTACGTTGGAAGTCTGGAGCGCTGCCTTCTCGGCCGCCGAGCGCATGTCGAGAAAGGCCGAGACCGCGCGCAGCAGCACCTTCTGCTCCGCGGAAACCAGCATTTCGCGGGTGGCCAGCACGTTTTCGCGGGCAAGTTTCACGCGCAGGTCGGTGCGGCCGAAGTCGTAGAGCACCAACTGCGCGGTCAGGCTGGCACTGAGGGTGAGGCTGTCGCCGGGGAGAGGCCGGGTATTCTTCCAGGTCTCGCTGAGGGCGTAATTCAGCGTCGGGCGCAGGGCCGAGATGGCCACTGCCACGTCTTCATCGGCGGCCCTGAGCAGGGCGCGCTGCTGCTCGAGCAGGCCGGAATGGCGATAGGCCGAGATCAGCGCATCGGCCAGGGTCTCGGCCGCCATGGGGGCGGGAGTGGCCAGCGACAGGGCTATTGCGACAGCCTTCAGGCCGGTTTTGAGATGTGCGATCATGGTTTCTCCGGGGGCTGGCCGAGCTGCGTATCGGCAGGGCAGGCCGGGTCGTGCTGCGGGCTGCGGATCATGGGGCTGCTGTGGTCATGGGGCGGCAGGGGCTGCGGACTACAGGGCAAAGGCTGGCTCCACGGCAAAGCCGGGCAGCACCGGAGCGGCGGCATCGAAGAGGAAGCGCCAGAATATCCGGCCGTTGCTCTTGTGGCCGATCCGGGCCGCGGTCGTGCCGCCCTCGGACAGGATGGTGGCGATGCGCCCGCCTTCCCTGAGCTGGTCTGCCAGGGCTCCGGGCAATTCCTCGATGGCGCCTTCGATCAGGATCGCGTCATAGGGCGCGTGCCTGGCGACTCCCTCGCGCAGGGGGCCGCGCACCACCGCCACATTATCCACTCCGTGCTCGGCCAGAAGGCTCTCGGCCTCGCCGGCCAGGGCCTCATCCTCTTCCAGTGCGACCACGAATTCGGCCATACGGGCAAGTAGCGCGGTGCCATATCCCAGCCCGCAGCCCACATGCAGGACCATCTCTGCGGGCCGGATGGCCAGCCCGTCCAGGAGCTTGGCCAGGCTGCGCGGCTCCAGCATGGCGCGCCCGCCGCCCAGCGGCAGCTCTGCCCCCGCATAGGCGATCTCGCGCATGTCAGGGGGCACGAAGGCTTCGCGCGGCACCTCCAGCATGGCCCCGATCACCGAATGGCTGGTCACGTCCGAGGGGCGTATCTGGGTATCGACCATGGTGATGCGTTGTCTGGTGAAATCGGTCATCTTCGAATCCATGTGGTGAGCTCGCCGCGAGCTTGCCACAGAGCGGGGGCAGGGGCAACAAGTGTCGGAGCACTCACTACGGGGCCGACAGCGCTCCGCCAGCCCCGGCGCGCCGGATCCTGCCCGGTCCTTGCCCGATCCCGCCGAATCGCCCTTGCACGACGTGCCGGCTTGGGCTACATCGCCGGGGCTGGCGGCGAGTTGGCGGAGTGGTTACGCAGCGGATTGCAAATCCGTGTACACCGGTTCGATTCCGGTACTCGCCTCCAAACATTTCAAAGGGTTACGGCCTGCACCGAAACGGTGCCCTCAGCCTGCCACACACCCTGCCACACATTCGCGTTTCGTTTTCGTTCTGTTTCGCAAAGGGATTCATCGCTTGTCTTTTCCCCGCTCCCGCGCCTGCAAAGCCGCCCGAGCCCGCGCCTTCTGACGTTCCGGACCAGCATAGAGCTGGACCATTCTCGCGGTCTTGTGGCCGGTGATGGCCATGATCGTCGCATCATCGAGGCCGACGCGAGCCAGCTCCGCCGTAGCGGTGTAGCGCAGCGAATGGATATCATAGGCCTCGGCGCCGATCTCGCGCCGCAAGCGCATCATGGCGTCGTGGGCACCACGATAGGACCACGGCTCAGATCCGGCATGGTTGGTCAGGATAAAGACCGAGTGGCGAGGGGCCTTCGTGAGAGCCGCAAGGAGGTTCCTGGGCGCGGGAATCCATAAACTCGTCTTCGTCTTGCTCTGGCGAACGCTGATCGCCTCGCCGTCGAAATCGGACCACCGCATCTTGAGAACGTCGCCGATCCGCTGACCGGTGCCGAGCAAAAGTTCGAGCAGGAGCGCGGTTCGGCCCTCGGCAGTCGCCCGTGCCGCGGCTACCAACTCATCCGGCCACGGCTGGCGCTCGATCTTGTTGTATCGCAGTTCGGAGACGCCCTTAGCCGGATTGCCGCCGGTGGGCAGCAGGCCGTAGTCGATCGCCCGTTCCAGGACGATCCGCAGGACGCGCAGGCGGTAGTTCGCCCTGTGCGGGCTTTTCTCGGCCCAGACGTCGCGCCAGCGGATCACATGATGCCGTTCAATGGTTCGCGGCTCGAGATGGCCGATCTTGTCGCGCAGGAAATCAAGGTGCTTCAGATAGTCGGCCTTCGTCCTTCTGGCGAGCCGGTCGAATTCCGGGGAGCGCTCATAACGATCGATGACGTTGCCCAACGTGCGGCCCTGAGGCACCGGAGCCGGGGCGTTTAGAAGGCGCTCGCGTTCCTGGTACAGGGCGAAAGGAATCGGCGCGCCTTCGGGGAACTGGGTCTGCATCGGGATTTCAATGATCTTGCGCCCCGACCGCTTGCGGAACAGCAGCTTGCCGTCGCGTTTGCGCCGATGCACGTATGCTGGAAGTTCCCGTCCCTTCACTCGTTCATGTCCACCAGATCGGCAGGATTCGTCGGCATGATCGCGCCGGCGATTCTGACTTCAATTCCGCCGCCCGGAAGGATCGTGGCGCACTCCACGCGCCGCCCGAGCCGCGCTTCCAGTCTCTGAACATAGTCGGCAACCTTCGCCGGTGACAACATGGCGTCGGCTTTCTGTTTGCGAAGCGCTGCATTCATGTGATCCGCCTCCGTGGATCTTCCCCAACCAATGCCTTCATCCGCCGGATTTCAGCGCACAGATGCTTGTTCTGGCGCATCAGAGACTCGACGAATTCGTTTCTGCGCTGGGCCTTCTCCCGCAGAGTCTCGACATACTCCTCCGCCTCTTGCCGCGCTTCTCGTTCCCGCTCGATCGCTGACAGCGGATGATCGCATGTGCATCCTTCGGGACCGCCGACAGCGCCTCCCATGCAACCGGGGATGAAATGCGCGAGTTCGCCTTCGAACGTCCAATGGCAGCGATCACTCATAGCGCCATCTCCATCTGTTCGGGCGACGGATCATTCCTCGGCTCCCAGATCCACGGGCCGCAGGCCATGGGCAGCCGCGAGAGAGCGCCACGCATATGCCGCCGCCAATGGGACCACGCCGTTTCCGAGGACGCGCAGAGCGCGTGGCCTTCCGGCCAGCCCATTAGCCATTCGACGAAGGCGGGATTGAGCCTCCGCTTCCGCCATCCACCCTGACGCGACCAACGCCGCATAGTGGTCCGCGGCACGTTTGAGATCGCGCGGCGAAGCAGCCGGCGCGATATCCGGCGCGTGATCGAGGACGGTTGTCCATCCTGCGACGTCTGTGGGCATGGGCGGGAAAAGAGGAATGCTACCGCGTTCGGCAACTGATCCAGATGAAGCCGACCCGTTCCATTGTCCAGGTGATCCGGGCTGTTCTCGCCCTTGTAGTCCCGCGCCGCCGGTGTCGGCCAGTTCGCGGCCATCGCCGGAAGCGGCGTTCCGTCCGCTCCGAAGCTCTGGTTCGGCCCGCCCTTCTCCCCGTCCGAGGCGCGCGGCGTCATCCATATCGCGCCCGCCAATTCCTCCGCCCGGCGCGTGAAATCGTTGTTGCCCGCCGCGCTGTTCCCGTTCTGAGCCGGCGTCCCGGCCATCGGCGTTGGCCATTGGTCCCCCGCCGTCTGTAGATTGATTCCACCTTGTCGATTGCCGCCCGTCCCGTTCGCCATCTCTACGGTCGCAGTAGGCCACGCAGAACCATCGCTGCCGCTTGTGCGGTGCGCCGACTTCTCGCGCCGAGAATAGGCCAGCCGCAGGAGTGAAGCCCATTCCTCGTAAGTCCCGAAGGACGGTCTCAGCGCCGAGGCTGACGTGTCCGGCGACGTTCTCGAGGAACACCCATCGCGGCCCGACCTCTGTGATGATCCGGGCGATATCGGGCCAAAGATGGCGCTCGTCGCTTTCGCCGAGGCGCTTGCCGGCGGCGCTGAATGGCTGGCAGGGGTATCCGGCAAGGATCGTGTCGATCGCTCCCCGCAGAGGTTGCCCATCGAATGTTCGCACGTCGTCCCAGATCGGCGCCGGCGCGAAATATCCGGCACGCTGGGCGGCGATGATCCGTTCTCGCGGCTCCCCGTCCCATTCCACCCAGCATCGCGTCTCGAACCCCGGCTCGGCGAGCATGAGGCCCATATCCAGGCCACCGGCTCCGGCCGCGAGCGACAATCCGTTGCGAGGGGGACGTGGATCCATGTCACGACGCATGCGTCTCCAATTCCGTCGGCTTCGACAGCACGTCGGCGAATTCGCTCTCTAATCTCCGCGGCAGCCAGCTCGAGCACGCCTTCGTCTTCTGCATCAGTGGATGCCGGCGCCAGCTGCCACCCCGTCTCGCGCATCACCGCGTGCGCCTTCGCCATCAGGGACAGAAGGCGGGCGTTCTCGGCCCGCAAGCGGTCGATTTCGTCGGCGGCCTCGTCCATTATCGACAAGTCGTCATGCTGGCCGCGCGCACCGGCGCGCAGGGCCTGCAGCAGGTCATGGCATGCATTAGAGACCATCGCAGTGGCTCCCATCAGTGCTTTCGATGGCTTGTCCGGAAATGACGCCGATCCGGGCCGCTTCCGATTTCATGTGCTCCGCGATCTCGGCGGCGGCGGCGGTGATGCTGTCGGCACAAATTGCAAGGATGGACGTGCAGAGATCCTCGGTCAGATTCAGGCGCGAGTTGCCGTAATCCCCTGCGATCTCAAGCTCGCCTTCAAGCACGCCATCCCACTTCCGGCGGATGCGAAGGCCCTTGAATTCGATCGTCATCGTGTCGCCTCCGGTTGAGGGGTCTGGTCGGCTGCGATGGCCGCATCGACGACTTCACCGATCTCCTCGTGCGACGCGTCCGGGCGGTGTCGCAGCATGTTCACGTGGATCATGGTGCGCAGGCGCGCATTCTCGGCCTTCAGATCCCCGATCCTCCGGTTCCGCCGGAACGGGGCAAGCGCCTTGTAGATCCCCGCGAAAGCGCAGATGCGGCGGGATCGCTCCCATTGCTCGTCCTGCGGGAATTCGGGCGACCACGGATCGGGCTCGCCGCGCTGGGCGGCATCCTCGCGGTCGTATCCGTGCGCCAGGGCCTCGGCGAAGGCGAACCACCATTCGCCCTCGATGCGGCCGATCTCGACATCATCCCGGTCGAGGACCACAAGGGACATGTCCGAGAACACCTTGTCAGGCATGGTTGCTTCCCCCGCCCGGCAGGCTGATGGCGTATCCCTCCGCCGTTTTCTCGACATCGCAGGACGGGCGAATGCGACAGGACGGTTCATGCCCGTTCCAGCGGATCTCCATCACCCCGGCCGGGAGCATCTTCCAGAGCCCGACCATGGCCGCCTTGGCCTCGATGTCCCGGCACCACTCCAGGACTTCGCCGATGTCGCCCATCAGCTGATCCGGGTCATCGGCCGTCACCGCGCCGATCACCGACCGGACCTCGTCTTCTGTCCATCCCGTGGCCTCCTGCACGGCCTTGATGGCTTCGGCAAGGTGGGCCTTTGCGCGCTGCGCTTCATCTCCCGGGTTGCTGCAGTTCATGATTGCTCCTTCGTGCCTGGGTAATCGGTTTCGCGCTCGAGCTCTTTCCGGCAGGGCGCGATCCAGCGCAGCTCGGTCGGGCCGCGCAGCGGAGAGGACAGGCTGGGGCGCTCGCGGACCCAGACGATCCAGCAGTAGGCGGTTGCGGTGCTGCCGTTGGGCGCGAGACGCCCCTTGTGGATCGGCACCCGCTCGGCGAATTGCAGCACTTCGGTGGGCGGGGTCACGGACCAGATGTGTTGCCACCGCCCGATGCCCTCGAGGAAACTTGTGCGCGCGAAGATCGCCACGCCCCGGCGTGAGGATTCAAGGGCGCGGGCCACGACCTGCTCGGCCAGCCGGAAGGGCGGATTGGTGATCGTCCAGCCCACCGGAGGCGGCACGGGACCGGCAAGGTAGTCGCGAACCGGAAGGCCCGCGCCGTAATCGTGAATGTCCGAGCCCTCGACGAGATCGGCCCCGAAGTATTCTTCCAGTACGCGAACCATGTGGCCGCGTCCTGCGCAGGGCTCGCGGGCCGAGACCTCTTCGTAGAGCTTGTCAGGTCCGAATTCGAACAGCGCCCTGGTGGCCCATGGAGGTGTCGGGAAATCGTCGAGGCTTTCGCGCGCCTCGGTTCGCCGGGCCATCACGGCGTGGGATGTGTTCTGCCCGCTCACGCGCATTCCTCCCGGGATTCCCTGACCGCCGGCATCTGCCGATCGGCGTCTTCCCGGTCCTCCCACGCAAGAGCGTTCTCGGCGGCCCGCAGCCAGTTGATGTGCAGCTCATCGATGGATTCCGCGAAGGCGCACACCCCGAACACCTGCGCCGAGACGAGGACGGGGTTGTAGACGCCCGGTTTCTCGGACGGCAGATCCCAGCGCCCGCCGTGCTCGATCACCGCCCGCTTGAGCGCCTCGAGGCGGCGATCCGCCGGGAGGGCCCGCATCCTGCCGACCAGCTGCCCGAGCGCGTCGGTGTCGTAGTCATAGGCCATCGCCGGCGACCTCCATGTATTCGCGAACGGGCATCTGGCCGTTGTGGGGGCAGTCCGGGCGTCCGTCGGTGGCGCGGATGGATGTGCCGTCAGCCGCGCGGAAGAAGAATTCCACCGGAACGTCCAGCGCCATAGCCGTGCGCCAGAGCCTCGAGGCTGCAATGCGGTTTGCGGCGGTCTCGTACTTCTGGACCTGCTGGAACCTGACGCCCAGCGCCTCGGCAAGGGCGGCCTGTGTCAGGCCAAGCTCCAGCCTGCGCTCCCGCAGGCGCCTGCCCACGATCCGATCAACCTCGTCTGCCATTACAGCGCCTCGTCGAGCGCCTGTGCCGCCCGTCTGACGGCAAGAGCCTCTTCGTCCAGCCGCACCAGCGTCAGGCCCTTGATCCGCTCGCCGTCGGCGGTCTCGACGTCATAGACGGGGCGGCCGAAGGTGCGGCCGACCACGCGACCGCGGAATTCGTG
>JALTZY010000157.1 GCA_027045905.1 Paracoccaceae bacterium | reverse complement strand
TCGGGCTATTCTTGAAGGAGTGTGAATGGAGATTCAACAACAGTGACCCATTGGCGCAGTTATCACAGCTAAGACAATGGGTTAAGACGTATCTAAACTAGTTATCTAGGACATCCCCTTGCATTTTATTGCAATGACCGCCCGCATGAGAGACGGGCCCGGCGAATTTCCGAGCCGGATCAGCGCAGGGATGAAGCGTTTCGTCTCATTTCGGGGCGGCTCCGGGGCGACGCACGGTGCCCCTTCCGAGCCGCCTTCCGTGCCCAGCCCGACCCCCCGCAGGTCAGCGATCCACCCGCGGCCCCATCAGCTCCACCTCTTCGCCGCCGCGCACAGCCGTATAGAAACACGTCCGCCGCCCGGTATGACAGGCCGGTCCCCTCTGGCGCACCAGCACGAGCAGGCAGTCGCGGTCGCAATCCAGACGCATCTCCACCAGTTCCTGACGGTTGCCGGAAGTGGCGCCCTTGACCCAGTATTCCTGCCGCGAGCGGCTCCAGTAGGTCACCGCGCCGCTTGCCAGCGTGCGCCGCACCGCTTCGGCGTCCATCCAGGCCAGCATCAGCACCTCGCCGCTCTCGGCATCCTGGGCGATGGCCGGGATCAGGCCTGCGGCATCGAATTTCAGCGCTTCGGGGTCGAATTGCATCGCCTGTCCTTTTCAAACCGGAATTTCAGCAATAGGTAAGGGATTGTCCCCGGAAGGAAAAGCCATGTCCGACGACAGCGACCTGATCAAGCTCTATTCCACCCAGATCCTGGCGCTGGCCGCCGATATCCCCCATGCGGGCACGCTGGAGGACGCCGAAGCGAGCGCGCGCAGGCGCTCGCCGCTCTGCGGCTCCACGGTGACGGCCTATGTGAAGACCGACTCCGAGGGCCGCGTCGCCGATTTCGCGCAAAATGTGCGCGCCTGTGCGCTGGGGCAGGCCTCGAGCGCCCTGCTGGGACGCCATGCGATCGGGCTCGACCGCGACACCATCGCCACCGGGCGCACGGCTCTGGAGGCAATGCTGAAGGAAGACGGCCCGACCCCGCCCGCGCCCTTCGGGGGGCTCGAAGTGCTGCGCCCGGCGCGCGATTTCAGGAACCGCCACGCCTCGATCCTGCTCGCCTGGGACGCGCTGCTGGAGGCGCTCGACGCGGCACTGGCCAGCAAGGCGGGCTGAGGGGCGGCGGGCCTACAGCCCTCTCACCCAGTCGAGCGCCGCTTCGACGCTCTCGACCACCTCGCCCTCCGGCGGCGCGGGGCGGGCCAGCAACAGCACCGGGAGCCTGAGCGCGCGCGCCGCGTCGAGCTTGGCGCGCGCCCCTTCGCCCCCGGCATTCTTGACCACCAGCCAGTCCACCTCGAGGCGCTCGAAGAGGGCGATTTCATCGGCGATGCCGAATGGCGGGCGGGAGACGAGGTATTCCCCCCCCGGCCAGGGAAAGGGCGCGCCGGACGCCTCGATCTGGCGCGAGATCAGCCGCCGTCCCTGCCCCGCGAGCGGCGCGAAATCCGCGAGCGTTCCGCGCCCGGTGGCCAGAAACACCGTGGCGCCGGCAGGGATATGGTCCAGTGCCTCGCGGGCATCGGCAAGCTCCACCCAGCGATCCCCCGGCCCGGGCCGCCAGGGCGGGCGGATCAGGTGCAGGCAGGGGAGATTCAGCGTGCGGGAGATGCGGGCCGTGCGCGCCGTGATGCGGCTGGCAAAGGGATGGGTTGCGTCCAGCACCGCCTCGATCCCCTCCGCGCGCATCCATTGGGCCTGCGCCTCGGCGCTGCCAAAACCGCCCGTGCGGGTGGGAAGCGCCAGCGGCGCCGGGTCGCTTGTGGCCCCGGCGAGCGAGGCAATGGCGCTGACGCCCTGCATCCCCGCCAGCGCCTGCGCCAGCCCGCGCGCCTCGCCGGTGCCTGCCAGCAGCAAGAGCTTCATCGCGCCCGCGCCACGATCCGCCCGGCCCGGTCCACCGCTACCACATCCACCGCGACCGGCGCGCCGGAAAGCATTTCGCGCAGGCGCAAAAGCGCCTTTTGCGCCACCATAGCTGACAGTCTTTCCCCATGTTTTTCATACACCTGCAAGACGGTATTCATGCCTGCCACCTCCGCATCCCCAAGCCACCGGGAGAGCTGCGCGAAGTCCACCCGGGAGCGGCGCGAATGCAGATCCACCGCGCCTTGAGCGAGTTTGGCGAGCTTGGCGAGCCCGCCACCGATGGTCAGACGCTCGACCGGGTGACGGCGCAGATACTTGACCAGCCCGCCGACGAAATCGCCCATGTCCAGCATGGCGTGATCGGGCAGGCCGTAGAGCGCCTGCACCGCCGCCTCGCTCATCGCCCCGGTGGTGCCGGCCACATGGCCGAGGCCCGAGGCGCGGGCCACGTCCACGCCCCGGTGGATCGAGGCGATCCAGGCCGCGCAGGAAAAGGGGCGCACGATGCCGGTCGTGCCGAGGATGCTGAGCCCGCCCCGGATGCCGAGGCGCGGATTCCAGGTCTTCGCCGCCAGCGCCTCGCCGCCGGGGACCGAGAGGGTGATTTCCACGTCCGGCGCGCGGCCGTGCATGGCGGCAAGCTCGGCCACCACCTCGCCCATCATCGCGCGCGGCACCGGGTTCACCGCCGCTTCGCCCACCTTGACCGGCAGGCCGGGGCGCGTGACCACGCCCACGCCCTCGCCGGCGACGAAGCGGACCCCCTCGCCGCCCGGAGCGACCCGCGCGCGGATCAGCGCGCCGTGGGTCACGTCCGGGTCGTCGCCCGCATCCTTGACGATGCCGGCCTCGGCCCAGCCCTCGCCCGCCGCGCGATGGGCCACGGCGAATTCGCCCCACTCGCCGCGCGGCAGCCGGATCGCCACGCGCTCGGGAAATGCCCCGGCCCAGAGCCGCAGCAGCGCCGCCCTGGTGGCGGCGGTGGCACAGGCGCCGGTGGTCCAGCCCCGGCGCAGCTTGGGCGCGCTTTTCTCCATGGCGTGACTATAGGCACGCGCAGCGAGCTTCCCAAGGGGCAGGCGCGGCTTTTCTGCGCGCGCGCGAGCGGGCATAAGAGCGCCATGAGCGATTCTTTCCCCCTCCCGCCGCTGGCCGGCGGCTGGCCCGAATTCCTGCCTGGCTGGGTCTGGCTGATGGGCGCGGGGCCTGGCGACCCGGGCCTTGTCACCCTGCACGGCCTCAATGCGCTCAGGCAGGCCGATGTGATCCTCGTCGATGCGCTGGTGGCGCGCGAAGTGCTCGACTGGACGCGCCCCGGGGCCGAAATCATCGAGGCGGGCAAGCGCGGCTGGGTGAAGTCTCCGAAGCAGAAGGACATTTCCGCGCGCCTGATCGAAGAGGCCCGTGCCGGCAAGCGGGTGCTGCGGCTCAAGGGGGGCGATCCCTTCGTCTTTGGCCGCGGCGGGGAGGAGGCGCTGGAGCTGGTGCTCGCGGGGGTGGGCTTTCGGGTGCTGCCGGGTATCTCGGCGGGGATCGGCGGGCTCGCCTATGCGGGCATCCCGGTGACGCATCGCGATGTGGGCAACGCGGTCACCTTCGTCACCGCCAACCACCCCGAGGCGGTGAACTGGGCCGATATTTCGCGTGGCGCGCCCGATATCGTGATCTACATGGGGATGCGGGCGCTGCCGGCGATCCGTGCGGCGCTGCTCGCGGCCGGGCGCG
>JALTZY010000156.1 GCA_027045905.1 Paracoccaceae bacterium | reverse complement strand
GGACAGGGCGGCAGAGTTCCGTGTCTCTTCCTCGCGCAGTTTGCGCCAGCGCTCCAGGCGTTCGGGGTCGAGTTCTCCGCTCGCGATGGCTGCGCGCAGGGCACAGCCTGGCTCCTGCCCGTGGGTGCAGTCGGAGAAGCGGCAGCCCTGCGCAAGCCGTTCGATATCCGCAAACAGCAGGGCAAGGCCGTTTCCTGCCTGTTCCAGCCGGAGAGCGCGGATGCCCGGAGTGTCGATGATCCAGCCGCCGTTGGTCATGGGCCGGAGCGCCCGGCTGGTGGTGACGTGGCGTCCGCGCCCGTCGCGTTCGCGAACCGGGCCGGTGGGGTCCCGACGGGCGCAGAGGCCGTTGGTCAGAGTGGTCTTGCCCACGCCGGAGGAGCCGACCAGGGCGGCGGTTTGTCCCCTGGGGCAGAGGCGGGCGATACGGGCGAGGTCCCGGGGGGACCTGGCATCGACGGCGAGACAGGCGGCGCGCGGGTCGAGGGCCCGGGCGCGGGCAAGCCAGTGAGCGGGGTCTGCGGTCAGGTCGGCCTTGGTCAGCAGGATGACGGGGCGGCAGTTGCTTTCGTAGGCGAGGACCAGGAAGCGTTCGAGGCGGGCTGGGCTGAAGTCGTCATTGCAGGAAGTGGTGATGAACAGCGTGTCGCAATTGGCGGCGATCAGTTGCTGGCGGGCATCGGTCCCGGCGGCGCGCCGGTGCAGCAGGCTCTTGCGTTCGAGCAGCCTTTGCACCTGTCGGTTCGGGCTGGCCAGCACCCAGTCGCCTACGGCGAAGGCGCCGGTTTCCATGCCGGGGGGGGCGCTCAGGCTCTGCGATCCCCGGGGAGAGAGGGCGGTGAGGCGGTCGCGGTGAACTTCGCTGATGCGCCAGGGGCTGGCCTGGCTGTCAGCCGGGACCTGGGCGGTAAAAAAGGCGTCAAAGCCCATATCGGCAAGGGTGATGGTCACGCGATGCTCTGCCGTGCAGGGGTTGACAATCTGCTCCTCCTGCCTAGTTTCTGACCAGACGTTTCGCAAGTTGCCCGGCCTGTCTGCCGGCCTGTCTGCCTGGCCCCGGCTCTCCGAACATGGGGCGCCCCGGCTTGCGGTGATTGGCGCCATCTGCTCACGGCGGCCCTCCGGCTCTCCAGCCCCCGGTCCTTCGGTGCATCTGCCACCGCCCGTCCCTGCGGGACTGAACGTGGGTGAGAGGCTGGACAGCGACCCGAGCGGGGCTCGTTACGGCTGCTTCCTTCCGGACCTGACCGGGTTGGCGAGGCGCTCGCCCGCGCCAACCTCTCACGCCTCATATAGGCAAGGGCTCGGGGCTTGGCAAGGGTACGCGGCGGTTTGCGGCCGGACCCGCCTACAGGTAAAGGTCAAACAGCTGGTAGCCGCTCTCATCCTGTCCGGCCGGGCGGATTTCGCCGTGCTCGAGTATTGGCAGATATGCCCGGGCACGCGGCGCGGAGCGAAACCGCATGACGGCGCCGGGCAGGGGGGAAAAGCGCCAGTGTGGCTCGAGCGGCGTTTCCAGATGCGGGTGGGCGCGGAAGTATTCGACCAGCACCTGCTGCATGTCGGCAGGCGGCAGGTCCAGAGGCTCGGTATTTTCGGCGAGGGGGTAGCCGCCTCCGCCGGTGGCACGGTAGGAATTGGTGATCAGCAGGTACTGACTGCCCGGTTGCACCGGGCTGCCGGCATGGGAGAGGTCGCGGATGCGCCCGGGGCCGTCGCCGGTCCGGCGGCCGTACTGATCGAACAGGGCCGGGCGCGACAGGTCGATGGCATAGTCGAGCCCCAGCACGGTTTCGTAGAGATAGGCGGGGACTTCCGGCGCCTTGAGATTCACTACCATGCCCGGCAGGGCCCGGTTGTAGATGCTGGCCGCCCGTTCCAGCCAGTTGCGGATATCCGCACCGCTGACCTTCAGCGTCGCCAGACGGTTCGGGAAGGGGTATAGGTCGTCGATGACCGCCATGTTCAGGGGGCCGGCCGGGGTATCGGTGAAGTTTTCCGGCCCGCCATAGCCGCCGGTCTTGAAGGAACAGGCGCTCGAGAGCAGCGGCAGCCGTGCCCCGGGGCCGGGGGCGGCGGGGTCATTCCGGCGCTCGTCCGTGCCTGTGCAGGTACCTTCCAGCAGGCGGCGGATGTGCCATATCTGCGCCCGCTGGATCAGCTGAACCGCACGGCAGGGGGAGGCCAGGGCAAAGAAGGAGTGAAGCGGGTGCCGGCTGTGGCCCAGCGGCCTGGCCAGCCGGGCGGTGATCCGGCGGTGGATCGGCCGAACGATTTCGCTCACCCGGGGGTCGGGTTCGACCAGGATTCTGGCCTTGCCGCGCCTGTCCCGGGCCGAGACCGGGCGTGTGGTGACCTTGTGACTGCGGATCGTCCAGCCGGCTCTGCTGCGGGCATGCTCCAGTTCCAGGTCGATCACCCCCAGATGCGAACCCCAGAAGCCGGGGCTGACCACCGGCTTGCCGTGCACGGTGCCGCTGCGGGGGTCCACCTCGGGGGCTTCGGGCCAGCCGGGGCCGGGAAAGAGCCTGTGGCGGTGGCCGGAGATCACCGCGTCGATCCCCTCCACCGCGGCCAGCGGGATGGCGGCGTTTTCCATGCCCGGCACATGTTCGGCGCGGCCGAGCCCGCTATGGGCAAGCGCAATGACGAGGTCGGCTCCGGCCCGCCGGATCCTGGGGACCACGGCCCGGGCGGCCTCGATGATGTCGCTTGTGGCGATGTGGCAGTTGCCGTTTGCCGTCTGGTCGATGGAATTGGGCGGCAGGAAGCCGGTCACGCCGATGCGCAATTCGTGCCTGCGGCCGTTCCGGTCGGTCATGCGGCGCCTGAGGATGACATATTCGGCAAGGAGAGAGCGAGCGCCCTCGGGTGTCCGGATGTGGAGATTGGCGCAGGCGAAGGGAAAGGCGGCCGCCGCCACGGCCTGCTCGAGAAATGCCAGGCCGCGGTCGAAGTCGTGATTGCCCGGTGTCGCCGCGTCATATCCCAGGTGATTCATGACTTCGATCATCGGGTGCGCATGCCGCCCGGATGCCCGCGCCACCCGGGGCAGGAACATGCAGCCGCTGCCGCAGAGAAAATCGCCGTTGTCCAGAAGCAGGCTGTTGGGGGCCTCGGCGCGGGCACGGTGAATCAGGGTGGCGGTATGGGCGAATCCATACGGAAGCCGGCCATCTCCCCGGGCGGCCCGTGCGCCGGTATCTGCCGGCAGGACCTGCATGTGCAGATCGGTCGTCGCCATGATCCGCAAGTGCAGGCATGTGCTGACGGGTGCGTCAGCCAGTGTTCCGATTTTTCCCAAGGCTTTCCCGATACCCCTGGCCGGTTTCCCGGCGTTGCCCTATGTGCCCGTCAATTCTGCGATTGCTTGAGGCGATGTTTCGGTGTGTAAAGAATCTCCTCATGGCAAAACAACCAGAGGTATAATTCTGGAATGTTTTATTCCAAGTTTCAACACATGAAAATCCTGCAACAGGCCGGGCGGCAAAAATGCAACAGGCGGCCGGCCGCACGGCGCTGGCCCGGTTCGCGATACGGGAAGCGCGGGATTCCCGGTGTGGCGGGAAAGGGGCAGGCAGGCCAGGAGGCGGAAGGATGGTTGCGGTCTCGGGAAGACAGGAAGTGAGCGGGAGGAGGGCAGGGAGCGGTGATGCACCCGGGAGAGTGCCGCCCGTCCGGCGCCCCCCGGCTTGTTCCTTCGTCTTCTGCAGGAAAACCGGCTTGCAGGCAGGCACGATTAGGCCCAGACTCCGGCATCGGAAAGCGCGACATTCGGCAGCGGGAACATGGCGAGATGGAACTGACGGCATATGAAGACATAGAGGCTCCTCAGGAGGCGGTTTTCAGGGCGGTGAGCGATTTCGACGCGTTTGAGCGAGCTGTCCTGCGCCGGGGGGCCGAACTGCGCCGTATCGACGATCCGCAGGACGCTGGAGAGGGCATGAAATGGGAGGTGGATTTCATCTTTCGCGGCCGGTGGCGCAAGGCGGAGGTGGAGATTGTCGAATTGCTCCACCCTGACAGGATGATGGCCAAGGGCCATTCCGGCGGCGTGAAGGTGGATTTCATCGTGGAACTCGTGGCGCTGAGCCGGGGTAGAACCCGGATGAGCGTTCGCGCCGATATCCGGGCCACCAGCCTGCCGGCGCGCCTGTTGCTGAAGCCGATGAAACTGGCGCAGTCCAATATTCTGAAGCGCTTTCGCAAGAAGGTGGCGCTTTTCGCCGGCAAGGTCGAGGACGACAACCGCACTGACGGCAGGGGCTGACACCGGGCCCCGCCCAGGTCGGGCGATCCTGGCGGGCGGGGCGATTTTTCGCAGAAAAATCGTGCCTCCGGCGGGAGTATTTTCCGGAAAGATGAAAGGGTCTTGTCACCACGGGCTTGCGTGGCGCCGGTATCGTCGCGGGGGACTGCGGGCCTTTGGGGCTGTTGCGGGAATTGCGGTGGTTTCAGGAAGATTTGCGGATTTCCTCCAGGTTCACGCCGGCCTCGGTGGCCAGCCTGTCGGAGGCGCTCTCTATCGTCTCTTCCATGCGGGTCATGAATTCCTCCATCGGCAGGCCGGGCTCGATCGGATCGAGGAATTCGAGCACGGCGAGGCCGGGTTTGCGCAGGATGCCGTGGCGTGGCCAGAAGACGCCGACATTGGTAGCGGCGGGGATGACCTTCTGGCCGGTTTCCTTGTAGAGGACGCCGGTGCCGATCTTGTAGGGCTTCTTCGCCCCGACCGGTGCACGGGTGCCCTGGGGGAAGATGATCAGCTGGCTGGGCGTGTCGGCGCCCTGCCTGACTGCCGCGACCATCTGCTTGATCGCCGCGCCGCGTTTGCCGCGGTTGACCGGGATGGTGCGGGTCCAGTAGGCGTACATGTTGAGAATCGGCGCCCAGCGCAGCTCGCTTTTCATCACGAAGCGGATGCGCGGCACGACGGCGGCGAGAAGCAGGATGTCGAAGAAGGACTGATGCTTGGCGGCGATGATGCAGGCTTCCTGCGGCACTTCTCCGCGGATCTCCGAGCGCAGTCCGACCATCCAGGAGGCCGTCCAGCGCACCCAGTTGCAATAGAGGCGGATGATCCAGTAGGCGTTATTGCGGTTGATCAGGGCAAGCGGCAGCAGGCCGAAGCCCATGATCGGCATCATCAGGTACATTTGCGCGATGAACAGGAGCGAGCGTGGCCATTGCAGGGCGTTCTTCATCGGTTCGTCTCTTCTCGGCTCTCTTTCAGCTTCTCTCTTTCAGCGTGGCCAGCGAAGTGGCGCGGGTGGCGAGGAAGGCCACGAGGGCCGCAAGCAGCGGGATCAGCGGCAGGAGCAGCCAGTCGGTGCCGGCAAAGCCCAGCCCGGTGAGGAATCCGTCGCTGCCTTCGCGAGCCCCGGCAGGCAGCAGCCGGATTGCGAGTGCCCCCAGGATGGTGCCCGCCAGAGCGCCGGTGAAGGCGCGTGCGGTATAGCGGCGCATGAAGGCGCCGGCGATATAGGCGTCCTGCGCTCCGACCAGGCGCAGCACCCGGATCACCTGCGCATTGGCCGCCAGTGCCGCGCTGATGGCGAGCGTGATGATCAGCGCGGTAGTGGCGGTGATGAGCAGCATGGAAAACAGCCCCAGCGCGCGCAGGCGGCTGGCGGCCCGGACCAGGGGGGCGCGCCAGCGGGAGTGGTTGTCGAGCACCGCGCCGGGAGCTTCGCCGGCAAGCCGGGCCCTGAGCCCTTCCGGATCATAGCCGCGGCCTCTTTCGGTAATCTCGATCAGGGCCGGCAGCGGCAGGGTGTCGAGCGGCAGGTCCGGGCCGAACCAGGGGGTCAGCAGCGCTTTCTGCTCGTTGCGTCCGATCAGGCGTGCGGTGCCAATGCCCGGCGTGGTTTCGAGCAGCCGGAGCACGGCGGCGACCTGGGCTTCCATCTGGTCTTCGGGTGCGGTGATGCGGATGGTGGCACTGCCGGTGAGGGCTTCGCTCCAGCGCTCTGCAAGCCGCCCGGTCGCGAGCGACAGCGCCAGGGCGAACACCGCGAGGAAGGCCATTGCCGCTGCCGCCAGCACCGTGAGGCGGGCGGTGAAGCCGGTGGGCGGCACTACCCGGTCAGCCTGCACGTCGCCGACCATGAGGGCGATCAACCGGCGCAGCGATATTCCAACGCGACCTTTCACAGCTCGGCCCCCGCGGCGAGCAGCTGACGGTTGGCGATGCGCAGGACCCGGGCGGCGACCTGTTTCTTGGCCTGGCGGATCAGGTTCAGGTCGTGGGTGGCGATCAGCACGGTCCTGCCCATGCGGTTGAGTTCCACCAGCAGGGCGAGCAGGCGCAGGGACATTTCCCAGTCGATGTTGCCGGTGGGTTCATCGGCGAGGATCACCTCGGGCGACATGATGACCGCGCGGGCGAGAGCGGCGCGCTGACGTTCGCCCCCCGAAAGCTCCGGGGGCAGGGCGCTGCGGTGGGCGCTCAGCCCGACCCAGCCCAGCAGGTCGTCGAGGTCTTTTCCGATCTGCCGGGCCGGGCGCCCGGAGACCACCACCGGCAGGGCCACGTTTTCGGCTATGGTAAGGTGGTCTATAAACTGGCAGTCCTGATGCACCACCCCGATCCGGCGCCGTGCCAGCGCGATGTCGTCGCGGCTCATTGCCGCCGCATCCTGGCCGAACAGGCTGACCCTTCCCTGTCCGGCGATCAACTCTCCGTAGCACAGCTTGATCAGCGTGGTCTTGCCGGCCCCGGACGGGCCGGTGAGGAAGTGAAACGAGCCCGGAGCCAGGGACAGGGAAATCCGCGCCAGCAGGGGACTGGCGCCATAACCATGGGTTACGTCCTGAAGCTCGATCACCGCCTGTCTTTCCCTTGCCGCTGGCGCTACTTTACCCCGAGCGGCGAAACTGTTTCAATGCGCCAGTTACAAGGGTTTGATTTTTCGTGGCCTTCCCCACATATTATTCGTGTTGTTCGGGCCGGGAGCGGATGGCGGGGACGGCAGGGACGGCGGGGGCAGGTGCCTCCTGCGCAGATGGCGGGGTTGGAAGATGCGGCTTGTATGTCCGAATTGCGGCGCACAGTATGAGGTGGACAGCCGGGTGATCCCGGAAGGCGGTCGGGATGTGCAATGCTCCAATTGCGGTCATACCTGGTTTCAGAAGCCGGTCGGGGCAGAGACATCCGAAGGGCTGTCTGCCGCCAGCGAGTCCGATCCGGCAGAGGAGGTGCGCGCCGAGGCTCCCGCGGGGCCGGGTGAGGGGGCGCCGGAAAGTGGCGCGGTGTCGCAGGAGGCTTCGAAAGAGGAGGCTCCCGCGGAAGTGTCCGCGCCGCGGTCCGAGCCGGAATCCGCGCCGGGACAGGGGCCGGAACAGGGGTCGGTTCCGCCCGCCGATGCCGGACAGCAGGATCCGGCCAGCGGAGAGACGCCCGCAGAAGACGCGCCCCCCGAGCGCCCGCGCCGGGTGCTGGACGAGAGCCTGCGGGAACTGCTGCGGGAGGAGGCCGAGCGCGAGGCCCGGGCCAGAGCGCGCGAAAAGATCGAAACCCAGGAGGATCTGGGTCTGCACGAGCCCTCCGCGCCCGGGCAGCGCCTCATTGACTCCCGGGAGCGCATGGCCCGTCTGCGCGGGCTCGACCGTGAAGAGGAGGCCCCCGCCCCCGCCTCCGGCGATGCCGGAGCGCGGCGCGACCTGCTGCCGGATATCGAGGAGATCAATTCTTCTCTGACCTCGATCGGGGCAGAAGAAATCGTCGATGATTTCGCCGAGCCGGTGAGGCAGAGCGGATTTGCCCGGGGCTTCGCGGTCATGCTGCTGCTGGCCGGGCTGGCCGGGGCGCTATATCTGTATGCCCCGCTGATCGGGGCCCGGATTCCGGCCATGGCCGGGCCGCTCGAGGCCTATATGGGCGTGGTGGATGCCGCGCGGGGCTGGCTTGACGAGATGGTGAAGCAGGCTCTTGCCGAACTCCAGTGAATCCGGCAGAGCCCGGAGAGCCGGACAGGCTTCCGGTGGGCTTCGCCAGGCAGCCCTTTCAGGGAATCGCACCGGCAGGGCGGCTGGCGCGATTTTCGCGTGAAGTCGCATGGAAGCGGGGCTCAGAACAAGCTGCCCTGCTCGGGAGAGCCGGGCGTTTTGCGCGCGCGTCCTGCCGTTCCCAGCTTCAGCCGCCCGTCCGCGAATTCGATTTCCAGCCTGCGCGCCCGCGCTGCGCCGGCCTTGCTGGTGACAACCGCGCCATCGCCGCGCACCACCGCATAGCCGCGTTTCAGCGTTTCGGTATATCCAAGGCTCTGGCGCATGCGTTCCAAGGCATCGAGCCGGGTGCGCCGGGCGGCTGTCACCTGTTCGAAGGCCCGGCCAAGGCGGCTTTCGAGAAGGGCAAGCTCGCTGCGGGCGGCCGCGATCCGCATCTTCTGGCGCTCACTGCTCAGCCGGACCTGCAGGCGCTTGTATTCGCGCCGCTTCTCCGATGCGGTGCGGGCCAGGGCAGGGGACAGCCTCCGGGCCTGGGCGGCAAGCTTGCCGCGGGTATCGGCCAGGCGGTTTGCCAGTAGTTGCAAGCGCAGCCCCGCGCCGGCGCGGGCAAGCTGTATCCGCGCGGCGGCCGCGCGCTGGCGCAGGGCGGCGGGCAGGCGCTCGCCGGCGCGGTCAAGGCGCTGGCGCGGGCTGTCGAGCAGGCTTTGCGGGCGTGGCAGGGCGCGCGAGAGATCGGCCAGGCGCTGGGCGCGGCGGGCGATCGTGTCGGCGGCGGCGCGGCGGAGGCGCGCGCCCTGCTCCTCGACCCATCCCAGAAGCTCGAGGCGCACCGGCACCGCGATTTCCGCCGCCGCGGTGGGGGTGGGAGCGCGCTTGTCGGAAACGTAGTCGATCAGCGTAGTGTCGGTCTCGTGGCCCACCGCCGAGATCAGCGGTATCTGCGAGGCGGCCGCCGCGCGCGCCACCGCCTCCTCGTTGAAGCCCCAGAGGTCTTCGACCGAGCCGCCGCCGCGCGCCACGATCAGCAGGTCCGGGCGCGGGATCGCCCCGCCCTCCGGGAGCGCGTTGAAGCCCTTGATCGCGGCGGCGACCTGCGCCGCGCAG
Organism: Paracoccaceae bacterium; assembly: GCA_027045905.1. Lineage (GTDB taxonomy): Bacteria > Pseudomonadota > Alphaproteobacteria > Rhodobacterales > Rhodobacteraceae > JAAEUB01. The sequence continues at coordinate 6,814 of JALTZY010000156.1, read as the reverse complement.
GCCTCGCCCTGCACGGCAACCGGCCAGATCAGCACATGGCGCGCAAAGCGTTCTCGCAGCCGGTGCAGGATATCGCGGATCACCGCGCCCTGCAGCGAGGTGATGACCCCGATCACCTCGGGCAGGAAGGGCAGCGGCCGCTTGCGCTCGGGAGCAAACAGGCCCTCGGCGGCGAGCTTCTTCTTGCGTTTTTCCAGCATCGCCATCAGCGCGCCCTCGCCCGCCACCTGCACGTCATCGACATTGAGCTGGTATTTCGACTGCGCGCCGAAGGTGGTCATGCGCCCGGTGACGATCACCTCCATGCCTTCCTCGGGCCGGATCGACAGGCGCGCCACCTGGCCCTTCCAGCTCACCGCCGCCAGCACGGCGCGGTTGTCCTTGACGTCGAAATACAGATGCCCCGAGCGCGCCAGCATCACCCGGCCCACCTCGCCGCGCACCCGCACCCGGCCGAAGGTGCCCTCGATGGTGCGCTTCACCGCGCCGGAAATCTCGCTCACCGTGTATTCGGGCGTGTTGCGCCCCGGCGCGTCGTCGTCGATCAGGCTCATGGTGCCCCTGGCGCTCCTTGGCGCTCCTTGCCTTGCTGCTCCGGCGAGCTTAGAACGCCGGCAGGAAAAGGCCAAGCGGGGGCGCCATGAATATCCTGATACTCGGCGGCGGCGGGCGCGAGCATGCGCTGGCCTGGGCGGTGAAGCAGAACCCGAAATGCGACCGGCTGATCGTGGCCCCGGGCAATGCCGGGATCGCGGCGATCGCCGAATGTGCCGCGCTCGATGTCGAGGATGGCGGGGCAGTGGCGGAATTCGCGGCGGAGAACGCGGTGGATTTCGTGATCATCGGTCCCGAGGCGCCGCTGGTCGCCGGCGTGGCCGACCGGCTGCGCGCGGCGGGGGTGAGCGTGTTCGGTCCCTCCGCCGCTGCTGCCCGGCTCGAGGCCTCCAAGGCCTTCACCCACGAGATCTGCGATGCCGCCGGGGTGCCCGCCGCCGGTTATGCGCGCTTTTCAGACCGCGAGGCTGCGCGCGCTTATGTCGCCGCACAGGGCGCGCCGATCGTGATCAAGGCCGATGGGCTCGCCGCCGGCAAGGGGGTGATCGTGGCCGAGGACGAGGAAACGGCGCTCGGGGCGGTGGACGAGATGTTTGCCGGTGTTTTCGGCGCGGCCGGGGCCGAAGTGGTGATCGAGGAATTCATGGAAGGCGAGGAGGCGAGCTTCTTCGTGCTCTGCGACGGTACCGACGCCCTGCCCGTCGGCACTGCGCAGGACTACAAGCGCGTGGGCGAGGGCGACAGCGGCCCCAATACCGGCGGCATGGGCGCCTATTCGCCGGCGCCGGTGCTGACCGAGGCGCTTCAGGCGCAGGTGATGGAGGAGATCATCCGCCCGACGCTCGCAGAAATGGCCGCGCGCGGCACGCCCTTTCAGGGGGTGCTCTATGCCGGGCTGATGATTCGCGACGATCGCGCCCGACTGGTCGAATACAACGTGCGCTTCGGCGATCCGGAATGCCAGGTGCTGATGATGCGCCTGGGCGCCCAGGCGCTGGACCTGATGCAGGCCGCCGCCGAAGGGCGCTTGCGTGAAGTCCGCGTGAACTGGGCCGACGACCATGCAATCACCGTGATCATGGCCGCGCGCGGCTATCCGGGCGCCTACGAAAAGGGCAGCGTGATCGGAGGGCTCGACAACCTGCCCGAAGACAGCGCCCACATGGTCTTTCACGCCGGCACCGTCGAGCAGGACGGTCGGATCATCGCCGCCGGCGGCCGGGTGCTTGCCGTCACCGCCCGTGCCGGCAGCCTGGCCCGGGCCCATGCCCGCGCCTATGAAATGGTTGCGAGAATCTCCTGGCCCGAGGGTTTCTTTCGCTCCGATATCGGCTGGCGGGCGCTCAAGGGGTAAAACAGGACTCTGTCTTCACACTTCTGAAAATATCCTCGCCGGAGGCATGAAATCAGATATCGTGCCAGAAAGATTCAATGCCTTCGGCGAGGATATTTGTGGAAGTGTGAAGCAGAATTCTTGTTCCTGTTAACCGTTTGCTAACCTTGCCGGGGTAGTCTGGACCTGCGGAACAGGCGGGGACGCCGATGGCCGTGAAGTGTGAGGCTGAATGCCGCCCCGCCCCGCAAGGGGCGGGGTTCTGGCATTTGTCGCCGGGGGGCGTATTTTCCGCTCCTGCCGTCTCCTGCCGTGCCGGCTCAAGCCGTTTCAGGAGATCATGCCTCCGTCCACGTCATCCCCGGTTTCGCTCAGCAGCCGGGCAAAGTCGGGTACCACGACCCGGCGCTTGCCTTTGAGCTCGATCACGCCGCGTTTCTTCAGGCTGGATATCTGTCGGCTCACGGTTTCTAGGGTCAACCCGAGATAGTCGGCCATGGCCTCGCGGGTCAGCGGCAGGTCGAAGGCGGCTCCGTCCGCAGGCTTCTGCTTGCGCAGGGCCGCGTCGCGGGTGGCCAGGATCGCCAGCAGGCTGGAGATCTTCTCATGCGCCGTCTTGCGGCCCAGCAGCAGCATCCATTCGCGTGCCGAATCGAGCTCGTCGAGGGTCATTTCCAGGAGTCGAGAGGCGAGATGTGGGGTGCGTGCCATCAGCTCCTCGAAGGGTTTCTTGCGAAAGCAGCACAGGGTGAGGTTGGTCACTGCCACCACGTTATAGGGGGCGAGATCGCGCCCAGGCCGGCCGATGAAGTCGCTGGGAAGCAGCAGGCCGACCATCTGGGTGCGCCCGTCTTCCATGGCCTGGGCGAGGCTGGCGATGCCCTCGACCACCGAGGCCACGAATTCCATGTGATCGCCGGCCCAGAGTACCGGCTGGCCGGCATCGTAGGAGCGATAATACTTGATCTGGTCGAGCTCCACGAGTTCGTCGGCATCGCAATAAGAGCATACCGCGCGGTGCTGGATCGGGCAGGTCCCGCAATCTTTCATGTTGAATACAGGCCTGTTCATCACATGAATGTGTCCGTTTGATCCTGATCAATGCAGCGCGCGTTTCGCTCGCTAGAGCCTAGCGGAATGTTGGATCATGCACAACTCAAACAACTGGGGCTCTTTGACGCTCGCGTGCCGCGCTATACCTCCTATCCGACGGCGCCGCATTTCGCTGCCGGGGTCGGGGCGGGCGAGGTAGCCGCCTGGCTCGGGAAGATCCCGGCGGGGAGTTCGGTCTCGGTCTATGTGCATGTGCCGTTTTGTCGTAATCTGTGCTGGTTCTGCGCCTGCCGCACCCAGGGCACGGCCACGGCGGCGCCGGTCGCGGCCTATCTGGAGACGCTGAAGGCCGAGCTCAGGCTCGCCGCGCGCCACCTCGCCGACGGCATCACCATCGAGCACCTTCACTTTGGCGGCGGCACGCCGACGCTTATGGAGCCGGCGATGATCGCCGATCTGACCGGGGCGATTTTCGACATGGCGCCGCTGGCCGAGGGCGCGCAGTTCTCGGTCGAGATCGACCCTAACGAGATCGACGACGCCCGCCTCGACGCGCTGGCCGCCGCCGGACTCAATCGCGCTTCAATCGGGGTGCAGGATTTCGATCCGATGATCCAGGAGGTGATCGGGCGCCCGCAGAGCTTCGAGGTCACAAGGGCCGCCGTCGAGGGACTGCGCGCGCGCTCCATCCGCAGCCTCAATGCCGATATCCTCTACGGTTTGCCGCACCAGGATCTCGCGCGGATCACCGATTCGGTCGAAAAGCTGATCAGCCTCGGCCCTGACCGGGTGGCGCTGTTCGGCTATGCCCATGTGCCGTGGATGGCGCGGCGTCAGAAGCTGATCCCGACCGAGGCCCTGCCCGCGCCCGAAGAGCGCCTGGCGCTGTTCGAGCGCGCGAGCGAACTGTTCCTCGAGGCCGGCTATCGCCAGATCGGCATCGACCATTTCGCAAAGCCCGGAGACGGGCTCGCCAAGGCCCAGAAGGCCGGCACCATGCGGCGCAATTTCCAGGGCTATACCGAGGACAGGTCGGAGGTACTGATCGGATTCGGCGCTTCGGCCATTTCACGCTACCCGCAGGGATATGCGCAGAACGAGCCCGCCACATCGAAATACATCGCCCGGGTGCAGGCCGGAGAGCTTCCGGTTAGCAAGGGTCATGCCTTTGCCGGCGACGACCGCCTGCGCGCGCGCATCATCGAGAAGCTGCTGTGCGATTTCGCGGTGGATTTCGCCGAGATCGCGGCCGAGTTCGCCACCGAGCCCGCGCCGCTCCTCGCCATGGCCGAGGGGCTGGAAGCGGCGCTGCCCGGCACCACCGATCTTTCCGGCGCCAGGCTCACCATTCGCCGCGAGGCATGGCCGCTGGCGCGCATCATCGCCCGTCATTTCGACGCCTACAGCATGAACGAATCCGGCCACAGCCAGGCCGTGTAACATCCGCCCGCGGCGGGTATGCAGACCTGCGGCCCGGGTGCCATGCTGTTCTGCTCGCGAACATTCCGGGGAGCCTGAGGGGGCCGGAGCCCCCCATCCCGATCATGCTGGGTGGCGCGAGCCACAGGTCCTTGACTTTTGGCCAGGTTGGCCAGACCGCTCAGAGCGCCGCCTTCAGCGCCTCGGCCAGGTCGGTTTTCTCCCAGGAAAAGCCGCCGTCTGCTTCCGGTGCGCGGCCGAAATGGCCATAGGCCGCGGTGCGCGCAAAAATCGGGCGATTGAGTCCCAGATGCTCGCGAATGCCGCGCGGGGTCAGGTCCATGACCTCGGCCACGGCTCTCTCGATCGCCGCTTCCTCCACTTCGCCGGTGCGGTGAGTATCGACGAAGATCGACAGCGGCCGGGCCACGCCGATCGCGTAGCTTAGCTGCAGGGTGCAGCGCCTGGCGAGCCCGGCGGCGACCACGTTCTTGGCCAGGTAGCGCGCCGCATAGGCGGCCGAGCGGTCCACCTTGGTCGGGTCCTTGCCCGAAAAGGCCCCGCCCCCGTGCGGCGCGGCGCCGCCATAGGTATCGACGATGATCTTGCGCCCGGTCAGCCCCGCATCGCCGTCCGGCCCGCCGATCACGAACTTGCCGGTGGGATTCACATGCCATTCGGTCGCTTCGGTCAGCCAGCCCTCGGGCAGGACTGCGCGAATATGGGGCTCCACCAGCGCGCGCACATCGGCCGAGCTCATCTCCGGGTCGAGGTGCTGGGTGGAGAGCACCAGCGAAGTCACCGCCACCGGCACCGAGCTTTCGTAGCGCACCGAAAGCTGGCTCTTGGCGTCCGGCCCCAGCATCGGCGCCGCGCCGGACTTGCGCGCCTCGGCGAGCCGGCGCAGGATCGCATGGGCATATTGCAGCGGGGCGGGCATCAGGTCGGGGGTCTCGTCGGTGGCATATCCGAACATGATCCCCTGATCGCCCGCGCCCTCGTCCTTGTCGCCGGCTGCATCCACGCCTCGGGCGATGTCGGGCGACTGCGCGTGCAGGTGGTTTTCCACCACCATGTTCTGCCAGTGAAACCCGTCCTGCTCATAGCCGATGTCGCGCACGCATTCGCGGGCGATTTCCTCGACCCGGTTGATCACGCTTCCGGGGCCGCGCACCTCGCCGCCGATCACCACCCGGTTGGTGGTGGCGAAGGTCTCGCAGGCGACGCGCGCATGGGGGTCTTCGGCCAGAAAGGCATCGAGCACCGCATCGGAAATGCGGTCGCATACCTTGTCCGGGTGCCCCTCGGACACCGATTCCGAGGTGAAAACGTGGCTCTTTATTGTCATTGAAGTGCTCCGATAATGATGACCCGCCCCGTCAGGAAGCCGTTGGGGCGGCAGGCAAGTAAGACTGGGTACCGGGCCAGCGGCGGCAGGTCAATCCCCTGCCGGGCGGCGCCGGGCGGCCAGGGCCAGACCGAATCCTAACAGCAACAGTGTTAATACGGTATCACCATGCCTTGCATAAAATGTCTCGCCCGCCGCGCCGGGCAGGGTCACGTCGAGAAACCCCGCTTCGCCCAGCGGCAGGGCGGCCACGACCTGCCCGCGGGCGTCGATCAGAGCGCTGATCCCGGTATTGGCCGCCCGCACCATGGGCAGGCCGAACTCGGCCGCGCGCAGGCGGGCGATGGCGAGGTGCTGGCGGGGGCCAGAGAAGCTGCCGAACCAGGCGTCATTGGTGATCTGCAGGATCCAGTCCGCCCGCCCCCGGCGCCGCAGGTCGGCAGGAAAGATCGCCTCGTAGCAGATCAGTGGCAGAGCGGTGCCGGCCGCGCCGAGGTCGAGCAGGTCTCCGCCCGCCCCGGCGCTGTAGCCCGCTCCATAGCGGGCGGCAAAACCGCGTATCCCGAAGCGATAGAGCAGGTCGCCAAACGGGGTGTATTCGCCAAAGGGCACCAGATGCGCCTTGTCATAGATCGCGGTGACGGTACCGTCGGGCGCCAGCGCCACCATTGAGTTGAAATAGCGCGGGCCCGCCTCGGTACGCTGGATGCCCAGCACCACCGGCGCGCCCGCTGCCCGGGCGATTTCATGCAGGACCGGGGCGGCGTCGTTCAGCAGGTAGGGGACCGAGGTTTCGGGCCAGATCACCAGGTCCGGGGCCGGCCCGGTAGCGGGCGCGGCGCTCAGGTCGATGGCGCGGCGCAGGAAGCGGCCCACATGGTCGGGATGCCATTTCAGCCGCTGTTCGGCATTGGGTTGCACGAGGCGGATGGTGACGGGCTTGCCGGGCGCGGAGACGGGCCGGGCAAGGCTGACCGCACCTAGAAGGCCCAGTGCGACTGCGGCGAGTGCGAGCCCGGCCAGCGCCGCCAGCCCCGCCGGCCGACGCCCGCAGCGCAGCGCCTCCCCGAGCAGGGCGGCAAAGGCCAGGGTCAGCACCCCCAGCC
>JALTZY010000155.1 GCA_027045905.1 Paracoccaceae bacterium | reverse complement strand
AAGGATTGGCGGCAAACCACTGACCGATGATCTCTTCCGAGCGCCCCACGGTCTCGGCCGAGATCGGGTTCACCGGATACATCTCGGCGGTGTCGATGCAATTGACCCCGCGCTCAAGGGCGCGCTCGATCTGGGCATGCGCCTCGGCGGCGCTGTTCTTCGTGCCCCAGAGCATGGAGCCGAGGCACAGCTCGCTGAGCCCGAGCCCGCCTGTGAGTGTGTTGATTCGCAAGAAAATGCCCCCCTGTTCGCGTCAGGGGGGCAGTCTGTTTCACGCGCGCGAAAATGGCAAGGGATCAGGGGCGGATATAGGCGTAGCCCTGCTCCTGCAGCTCCACCAGGCGCACCACGCCCGAAGGCACCTGACGCGCCTCATCAAGCAGCACCACCTCCTGGCCGGTCTTGGCCGCCATCTTGCGCATGGTATTGCCGCAGGCCGAGAAGCTGATGTTTTCAAGCTCCAGCGACATCTGGGCAATGCGATCAGCCACCGGGCTCTTGCCCGCGACCAGCATCTGCAGCCCCGGCCCGTAGGCCACCAGCTCGATTACCACGCTGTCGCCCTGGGATTCGTAATAGGCGCTGACGTTCTTGGCATTGTTCAGCGCCATGTTCATCAGCTTGGGGTCGCTCTCGTCCACATGGATCGCCACATAATGGGCCACGCCCTCGGCCATGGCCGCAAAGGCGCTCACACACAGAACAAACATTGCAACAATCAGTCTCTGCATCGTATTTCTCCCTGTTGGCCCCGCCATATAGACATATCGTTATATTTCTTGCAAATACTCTTTGGCCTACCTTGGGTCTGCCTTGCGAAATTGCCACGCACCCGCGCCCCCAGGCCGACCGCACCGGAAGGCGCCGGCTTTCCGCAGAGAAAACGCCCCGCTCGCCAGGGCACCGCCCCCCGGCCGCCCGATCCGACCGCCGCCCCGAGGGCTCTTGCGCCCGACGCCCGGATGCCTCACTCGGGCAGGGCGAAGACCTGGCCCGGATAGATCAGATCCGGGTCGCGGATCTGGTCGCGATTGGCCTCGAAAACGCGCACATAGAGAATGCCCTCGCCATAGGTTTCGGTGGCGATCTGCCAGAGCGTATCGTGAGGCTGCACGGTAATGGCCCGCACCCGCGGCGCGCGTGCGGGGGCGGGCGCAGTATCGGCGGGAGCGCCAGGCGCCGCGCCGGGAGCGACCGGAGGGGTCGCCGGCGTGACCGGGCCGGCCTGTGCATCGCCAGCGCCTCCCTCGCCGCTGGCGGCGACCTCGGCGGCAACCGCAGCAAGCTGGGCGACGTCTTCGCGCTTGAACGGGGTTTCGATACGCGAAGTCACCGTACCGTCGGCACCCAGCTGGTCGATGCGCAGGGTATAGATGCCACTTTCCACTTCGGGCAGGCTGGTGCGCCACTGGCCATCTTCGGTGATCGTGGTGGTGAGAATCGGGCGATTGTCCAGATAGATCCGAACGCTGTCGCCATGCCGTCCCCGGCCGCCCCCCCGCCCGGAAAGCGACACTTCGCCCCGGGAATCGTAGGTGATCGCATCGAGAGTCACGTTTTCGAGCGCCTCGGGGCCTCTGCCGCCGCCCTGCACCACGCGAATGCCTTCCTCATTGGCAATCATCACCCGGGGCGCGGCTCCGCCGTCGCGACCCGCCGCGGCCGGCCCGCCGCCAGCGCCTGACGCGGGGGGGCTTTCGGTCACGGTCGGTTGCGCGGCCAGGGCTGGAGCGGCGGCCGACACCCCGTCAGCACTCCCGGTGGCGGAACTCCCGGTGGCAGCGCCGGCTTCGCCCGCCGGCGGCCGCGCTCCGGGCACCGGCAAGGGGACTTCCCGAGGCGGTGTCCGCGCCGCCTCCTGCGCTCGTTCCGCGCTTCTGGCCGTCGCCATGCCATCGGCAACGCCAGCCGCAACGCCGCCGGTGCGCCCGCCGCCCCGGGACGCGCCGGCAAGGGCCGAGGGATCAGTGCCCCCGACCGGGACCGGGACCGGGACCGGAGCCTCGGCGACCGTCAGAGCCTCGGCGGGGGCTGGCCCGACCTGCTCCCCGCCGCCGGAAGCCGGGGCCGCGGATGCGGCTTCCGATTCGCCAGGCGGCTGGGCGGAGGCGGACGCGACCGGCGCCGGGGCCGGGCCGCCGTCCGACACCTCTCCACCCGCCGCCAGCGCCGCCGCTTCGGAGGCTTCCGCCGTCTGCAACGCTCCGGAAACGAGGCGTGGCGGAGCCGGCGCCGCCGCCACCTGGCGCACAGGCTGAATGATCGCGCTGTCGGGCGAACCTCGCTCTCCCCCGGCCCCGTCCTCGGCCAGCAGGCTCAGCACCCGGGGGCGATCCGACAGGCCCATCTGCATCAGCACCACGAAATTGCCGCTGGAATCGGCGGTGACCTGCCGGGCCAGGACCTCGTCGAGCATGATCTGCACCCGGGCGCCGGGTGCCGCCTGTCCGGCGATTACCGCACTGCCATCCGCCTCCACCCGTACCAGATCAAGGCGCGGCGCCACGGCCGGCGAATCCGCCTCGCCAGAAGGAGCGCCGGCGATCGCGGGTGTCCGCTGCCCGGCCCCCGCCTTCTGTTCCGCACCCTCCTGCGCCGGCGCAGCACCCGCATCCTCTTCGGTGGGCGGAGCGGCAGCCTTAGCCTCTCGCTCCGCCGCCCCCCCCGTCGCCGGCGGCGAGGCGGGCAGGGTGATGGCGGCGTTTTCCTCTCCCCCCCGCATGGCGCTCCAGCCGAGATATCCCCCGAGCAGCAATACCAGGGCCCCGGCACCGCCAAGCACGGCCCCTGCCAGCCCTCCGCCAGACCAATTCCCCGGAAATTTCATTTCGCTCCCCTGCTCGCTTCCCCGCGCCCGCCGCTTCCCTGCCGCCGGTCCTCCCGCGCTTGCGCATACTCTATCAACCCGCCCAACCAGGGTCAAAAGCAAGTTGTCGCAAGGCTCCGGGCGCCGAATGCTCCCGAAAGCCGGACCGCGCGGACCCTGCGCCGCGCTTTTTGCTGTTTTCCCCATCGCGCCACCCGGCTAGAATGGGACATGTGGAGCGAGACATGAGTGAGACCATCCTTGAAAAATGCGAATCCCGCGGCCTGCGCATGACCGAGCAGCGCCGGGTGATCGCCAGCGTGCTGGAAACCGCTCATCGCGACCACCCCGACGTGGAGGCGCTCCACGCCCGCGCCGCCGCCATCGACCCCGGCATCTCCATCGCCACGGTCTATCGCACGGTGAAGCTTTTCGAAGAGGCGGGGATCCTCCTGCGCAACGAATTCGCCGACGGACGCGCCCGCTACGAAAAGGCCGACCGCGACCACCACGACCACTTGATCGACATGACCACCGGCGAGGTAATCGAATTCTGCGACCCGGAAATCGAGCGCCTGCAGGAGCGCATCGCCCGCAAGCTCGGCTACGAGCTCAGGGATCACCGGCTGGAGCTTTACGGCGTGCCGATCCGGCGCGACCGCTAGGCTCAGGACCCGTTAATCCCGCGCCCACAATGGTGCGGGCACTCATCTGACCGGGAATTCCTCATTGCAATCAAATGCTTTCGACGCTCCGCCCTGTTCCGGGCGGGACACGCGCGGGCTCTTGCTGTTTTGCGCGGCTGTCGGGGCCGGCGCTCCGGTTTTCGCCGAGTGCCTGGGCCATGAGGGTTAACCTTTTCTAAACCCTGTTCGTGTT
>JALTZY010000154.1 GCA_027045905.1 Paracoccaceae bacterium | reverse complement strand
CCCCGGTGCTTTACAAGGCCCCCGCCCGCCTCGCCGCCCGCGCCCGCCAGGCCGGCTGGCAGGTGCTCCCCGTCGCCCGCGACGGCTGGATCGACCCGCAGGGCTGGCGCCCGCAGGGGCGCGCCTTCCGCCAGTTGCGCCGCAAGCTGCGCAAGGCCGAGAAGGCCGGCGTCACCATCCAGCGCCTGCCCCCCGGCGCGCCGCTGCCGCTCGAGGAAATGGCCCGGATCAATACCTTCTGGGCTGCGCGCCGGGGCGGCGAGCGGGGCTTTTCCATGGGAGTCTTCGACCCCGCCGCCCTGCGCCACGGCGAGATATACCTGGCCCGGCAGGGGGGGCGCCTTGTGGGCTTTCTCACCCTGATGCGGAGCGGCTCGGCCCGGGTTCTGGACCTGATGCGCCAGTCGGATGCGGCTCCCGACGGCACCATGCACCTGGCGCTTGCCCATGCCATAGAAGAGGCTCGCCGCGCCGGCCTCGGCCGGCTGTCGCTCGCCGCCCTGCCGGCGCCGGGCACGGGTTTCGCGGCCCGGCAGATCGCCCGGATCGGCGGCGCCGCGGGGCTGGCGCAGTTCAAGCAGTGCTTCGCGCCGCGCTGGCGCCCGCTCTATATCGCCGCGCCGAGCCGGGCCGCGCTGACGCTGGCGGCGCTGGAAATCGGCCGCGAGATCCTGCGCCCGGCAGCGCCAAATCGCGCTCTGCCTCAACTCGATCATGCAGCGAATGAATTTGCACCCGCGCCCGATCCGTGGCACATGGCGGGCGATTGCTGCCAGCGGCAGATGCAGAGCAGATGCAGAAACGAGGCATGAAATGGGCGCAGATTCCACCACCGCAAACGCCGCCGGCACCGCGACCGGCACGGAAAGCGGCACCGACAGGCTGAGCCGGATGCTTGCCGGGCGCGACTGGCTGATGGCCGATGGCGCCACCGGCACCACGCTGTTCAACATGGGGCTCGGCGCGGGCGATGCCCCGGAGCTCTGGAACACCGCCGAGCCCGACAGGATCCGCGCACTCTACAGGGGCGCGGTGGAGGCGGGCAGCGACCTGTTCCTGACGAATTCCTTCGGCGGCAACGCCGCCCGCCTCAAGCTGCACGACGCGCAGGGCCGGGTCGGCGAGCTCAACCGCGCCGCCGCCGAACTAGGGCGCGAAGTGGCCGATGCCGCCGGGCGCGAGATCGTCGTTGCCGGCTCGATCGGCCCCACCGGCGAGATCATGGAGCCGATGGGGGCGTTGACCTTCAAGGCGGCGGTGGAGATGTTTCACGAACAGGCCGAGGGGCTCAAGGCAGGCGGGGTCGATGTGCTCTGGGTCGAGACCATCTCGGACGCCAACGAATACCGCGCCGCCGCCGAGGCCGCCCGCCTGGCCGGGATGCCCTGGGTCGGCACCATGAGCTTCGACACCGCCGGGCGCACCATGATGGGCGTCACCTCCGCCGATCTCGCCGCCCTGGTCGAGAAGCTCCCCAACCCGCCGCTCGCCTTCGGCGCCAATTGCGGCGTCGGCGCGGCGGACCTGCTGCGCACCGTTCTCGGCTTTCTTGCCGCCGGCACCGAGCGCCCGCTGGTGGCCAAGGGCAATGCCGGGATCCCCAAATACGTCCACGGCCATATCCACTATGACGGCACGCCGGAGCTCATGGCCGAATATGCGGTGCTGGCACGCGATTGCGGCGCGCGCATCATCGGCGGCTGCTGCGGCACCCTGCCCGAGCATCTCACCGCCATGCGCGCGGCACTTGAGAACACGCCCGCCGGCCCCCGCCCCACCCTCGAGGCAATCGCCGAAAAGCTCGGCGGCTTCTCCTCGGCCTCCGACGGCACCGGCGAGGGCAAAGGCGCTTGCGCCGCGCCCCGCCGCCGCCGACGGCGCCGTTAGGCCGCGCCTGTCGCTCGGCGGCGCGCCCCGGTCGCAAATCGACAAACCTCGCCACCCGTTTGCGGCCAGAAAGAAGCAACGCCCCCGCGGCTGATCGACAAAGCATCAACGGAGCCCACCATGTCGGACGAAGACGAAGACGACCTGATCCTGAGCGAGCTTGATGACGAAGAGCTGGTGCTGCAGATGCATGACGACCTCTATGACGGGCTCAAGGAAGAGATCGAGGAGGGCGTCAACATCCTGCTCGAGCGCGGCTGGGAGCCCTACCGGATCCTGACCGAGGCGCTGGTCGCGGGCATGACCATCGTCGGCAACGATTTTCGCGACGGTATCCTGTTCGTGCCCGAAGTGCTGCTGGCGGCCAATGCGATGAAGGGGGGCATGGCGATCCTCAAGCCGCTCCTGGCCGAGACCGGCGCCCCGCGCATGGGCAAGATGGTGATCGGCACCGTCAAGGGCGACATCCACGACATCGGCAAGAACCTGGTGGCGATGATGATGGAGGGGGCGGGCTTCGAGATCGTCGATCTCGGCATCAACACCCCGGCGGAGGAATATATCGAGGCGCTGGAGCGCGAAGAGGCCGATCTTCTGGGCATGTCGGCACTGCTGACCACCACCATGCCCTACATGAAGGTGGTGATCGACACGCTCAAGGAACAGGGCAAACGCAACGATTACATCGTGCTGGTGGGCGGCGCGCCGCTCAACGAGGAATTCGCCGGGGCGATCGGCGCCGACAGCTACTGCCGCGATGCGGCGGTAGCGGTGGAAACGGCCAAGGAATACATGCTGCGCAAGCACAACCGGGCCAGCGCCTGAGGGGCCAGAAGGGGGCCGGGACGAAGAAACTGAAACCCGGAGGGGCGGAAGGAATACCTGCGCCGACACGCTGCCGGGACACGGGGCTGGACGCTCTCGAGGCTATCCCGCCCCTGCCCGGCTCCGGAATTTCCTGTCGCCCCTGTCAGCCCTTCCATTTTGCGCCGGGTAGCGCCATTGTGAACGGGGAGGAGTGAAATGCCCCGGGGAAGGTTCTTCTTTTTTCTGGCGCTGGTGATGGCGGCGGCAGGAGCGAGCATCTGGGCGGTTTTCCTGGCGGTCCGTGCCGAAGCGCTTGAGGGAAAGGCGCTGCAGGTACCGGCCCTTGTGGCGTTGCTGACCGGCATCGCGCTGCGGGCCTTGCGAAAGGACAATGGCAGATGAGCCCGGCAAGGGTCCGCCCCCGCCGCGCCTTCTACGGCAGCCGGCTGGCGCGCATCCATGCGGAACTGTACGCTGAGCGCTACGCACCGGCCTGGCCCTGGCTGGCGACACGGATCGCCGAGGTCAGCGCACGGCCCTTCCTGTTTGACATCGGCTGTGGCGACGGGCGCTGGCCGGCCTATGCGAAAATCATGAAGATCGAAGTGGAAGGGATTGATATCAGCGAAGAATTCGTGCGTATGTGCCAGGAAAAGGGGCTCCATGTCCGCCACGAAAGCGCCCAGCATGCCGCCCCGCCGCCGCAGACCACCGCCGCCACCGCCTTGGGCGAGGTGCTGGCCTACAAGCCCGCTTCCCTGGCCCCGATCATCCGCGCCCTCGCCCGCGCCCTGCCCCCGGGCGGGCTGGTCTTCTTCGACCTGCCCGGCCCGGACATGCCCGAAGGCGACGATGACCGCGGCGGCAAGGGCTGGCGGCTCTCGGTGCAGCAGCGCAAGACCGGCCGCGACCTCCTGCGCAAGATCCAGGTCGAGACCGCCCGGGGGCGCGAGATCGAGCTGCACGAGTTGCGCCTGTTCACCCCCGAAGAGGCG
>JALTZY010000153.1 GCA_027045905.1 Paracoccaceae bacterium | reverse complement strand
CTCCAAAATCGTATCGTTTTTCATGTGGCATATCCTTTTCTCTCTGAGAATCGCGGCGCGTCAACACCGCCATGATATGCCACCCAATCACCCCATCACCAACTTTCGGGCATTGCTCGATTTGGGAGCAGACAATCCACTTATCTCAACTGTTCAGATTCATCGGGCCGGCTCTCTCGTCGAAGACCAGCAGACAACAAATCGTAGCTTACGTCAGTGTCCGATTTTCGGGGGGTAGCTCAGAAGGGTGGAGAACCTCTGGGAAACGATTGTCAGGCTTGTGGTTTGCCGGGCCACGCCATACCCTTGCGCCATGCTTCGCTATCTGCTTGCCCGCCTGCTTTCTCTCGCGCTCAGCCTGATGGCTGCATCGCTGGTGATCTTCGCGGTGATCGAAGTGGTCCCGGGCGATCCGGCGAGCTACATGCTGGGGCTCAATGCCACCCCCGAGGCGGTAGCGGCGCTGCGCGACGAACTGGGGCTCGATGGCAGTCTGCTCAGCCGTTACCTGGGCTGGGTGGGCGGAATGCTCGCGGGCGATTTCGGTCAGAGCTACACCTACCGGGTGCCGGTGGCCGAGCTGATCGGCGATCGGATCGTGGTCTCCCTGCCGCTGGCGCTGCTGGCGCTGGCGCTGTCCACGGCGATTGCCTTTCCGGTCGGGATCGTCGCCGCGGCGCGGCGGGGCCGCTTCGCCGATTACACCATCATGGGGACGACGCAGCTCGGGATCGCCGTGCCCAATTTCTGGTTTGCCATGCTGCTGGTTCTGGTCTTTGCGGTCAATCTGCGCTGGTTCTCGGCCGGGGGCTTCCCGGGCTGGGAGGCGGGCCTGGGTGCCGGCCTCAAGGCGCTCACGCTGCCGGCGGTGGCGCTGGCGCTGCCGCAGGCGTCGATCCTGGCCCGGGTGATGCGCTCCTCGCTGATCGAGACGCTGGGGCAGGACTATATCCGCACCGCGCGCGCCAAGGGGCTGAGCCGGCGCCTGGCCACGCGCCGCCACGCCCTGCGCAACGCGATGATCCCGGTGCTGACCATCATCGGGCTGCAGTTCAGCTTCCTGCTTGCCGGCGCGATCATCATCGAAAACGTCTTCTTCCTGCCCGGCCTCGGGCGGCTGATCTTTCAGGCCATCACCCAGCGCGACCTGGTGGTGGTGGAAAGCGTGGTGATGCTGCTGGTATTCGCGGTGATCGTGGTGAATTTCGCGGTCGATCTCGCCTATGCGGCGGTGGATCCGCGCCTGCGGCGGGGGGGGCGGAGGTGAGGCGGCTGCCGGTGCAGATCGTGATCGGGGCGGCGCTCACGGCGCTGTTTCTGGGCGCGGCACTCCTCTCCTTCGTCTGGACGCCTTACGACGTGGCCGCGCTCGACATCGCCCGCAAGCTGACCCCGCCCGGCGCGGAATACTGGCTGGGCAGCGACCATTTCGGCCGCGACACGCTGTCTATGCTGATGGTGGGCGCGCGCACTTCCATCGCCGTGGCGGTGCTGGCCGTGGGGATCGGCATGGCGCTGGGCGTGCCGCTGGGGCTGGCGGCGGCGGCGCGGCGCGGCTCGTGGCTGGACGAGGTGATCATGCGCGGCAACGACCTGATCTTCGCCTTTCCCTCGCTGGTCATCGCGATCCTCATCACCGCCGTATTCGGCCCCTCGGCGACCAATGCGATCCTGGCCATCGGCATCTTCAACATCCCGGTCTTTGCCCGGGTCGCGCGCGGCGGCGCGCTGAGCCTGTGGACGCTCGATTTCGTCATGGCCGCGAGGGTCGCTGGCAAGGGCGCGGCGCGCATCAGCGCCGAGCATATCCTGCCCAATATCGCCAACCTGCTGATCGTGCAGGGCACGATCCAGTTCTCCCTTGGCATCCTCGCCGAGGCGGGGCTCTCCTATGTGGGCCTCGGCGCCCAGCCGCCCACGCCCTCCTGGGGGCGGATGCTGGCCGATGCGCAGACGATGATCTACACCGCGCCGCGGCTTGCGATCCTGCCCGGTGTCGCCATCATCCTGATGGTGCTGGGGCTGAACCTGATGGGCGACGGGCTGCGCGACCTGCTGGACCCGCGCGTAAGGAGGGCGCGCGGATGATCCGGCTGGAGGATCTGAGCCTGAAGATCGGCGAAAGCGAGATCCTGCGCCGGGTGAGCCTTGATATCGCCCCGGGCAAGGTCACCGGGCTGGTGGGCGAGAGCGGGTCCGGCAAGTCGATGACCGCACTTTCCATAATGCGACTTTTGCCGGAGGGAAGCCGGGTTGCGGGCCGGATAATGCTGGACGATTCGAACATTCTCGGCTTTTCCGAGCGCGACATGTGCGCACTGCGCGGAAGCCGGATCGGGATGATCTTTCAGGAGCCGATGACGGCGCTCAATCCGGTCAGGACCATCGGCGATCAGGTGATGGAGACGCTCCTGATCCACACCGATCACAGCCCCGCCGAGGCGCGCGAGATCGCCCGCGAAAAGCTTGCCCGCGTCGGCCTTCCCGAGGACCGCTTCCCGCTCACGCGCTATCCGCACGAGCTTTCCGGCGGTCAGCGCCAGCGGGTCTGCATCGCCATGGCGATCGCGCTCAGCCCCGAACTCTTGATCGCCGACGAGCCCACCACCGCGCTCGACGTCACTACCCAGGCGCAGATACTCGACCTGCTCAGGGAACTGGTGCGCGAGGAGGGAATGAGCCTGCTGCTGATCACCCATGACCTCGCCGTGGTCGCCGGCATGGCCGATCATGTGGCGGTGATGCAGCAAGGCGAGATCGTCGAGCAGGGCGCGACCGAGCCGCTGTTTCGCGCCATGCGCCACCCCTATACGCGAGCGCTGCTCAAAGCCTCTTCGCACGCGCCGGCGCGCCGGCCCACCGCGACCGGGGAAGCGATCCTCACCGTCAGGAACGCGGTGCGCGAATACGCCCTGCCCCGCACCCGCCTCTTCGGCCCGGCGCCGGTCTTTCGCGCCGTGCGCTCCGTGAGCTTCACCCTCAACAGGGGCGAAAGCCTCAGCCTCGTGGGCGAATCGGGCTGCGGAAAGTCCACGCTGGCGCGCGCCATTCTCGGCCTCGAGCCGCTGCAGGCAGGCGAGATCCGCGCCTTTGGCCAGCCCATGGGGCCGGGCTTTCCCAAGGCACTGAAGTCCGGCATTCAGGTCGTTTTCCAAGACCCCTACGGCAGCTTCAACCCGCGCTGGAAGGTGTCCCGCCTCGTGGCCGAGCCCTTCCACCTGATGGGCACGCGCCCGGCGGACTGGCGCGCGCGCGTCGCCCGCGCGCTCGAGGATGTCGGCATCGGCCCCGAGGCGATGGAGCGCTACATCCACGAGTTTTCCGGCGGCCAGCGCCAGCGCATCGCCATCGCCCGCGCGCTGATCCTGAAGCCCGAGATCATCGTGCTCGATGAGGCCGTCTCCGCGCTCGATGTCTCGGTGCGCGCGCAGGTGCTCGACCTGCTGGCCGACCTGCAGGCCGAATACGGGCTGGCCTACCTGTTCATCTCCCACGACCTCTCGGTGGTGCGCGCGATCACCGACCGGGTGCTGGTGATGAAGGCGGGCGAGATCGTCGAGCAAGGCGAGACCGAAGCCGTCTTCTCCGCGCCCCGACACCCCTATACCCAAGCTCTGATCGAGGCAGCGCCGGTGATCCCGGCCGAATGGAAGGTTCACGAACATGGACAAGCACCTGTGGTATGACGCGACGAGGGTCTTCATAAACGGCCGCTGGCAGGCTCCGGCCGAAGGCGGGCAATTGCCGCTGGAAGACCCCTCGACCGGCGAAGAGATCGGCACCATCGCCCGCGGCACGGCCACCGATATCGACGCGGCAGTAACGGCTGCGCAAGGCGCGCTCGAAGGCGAATGGGGCCGGATGACGGCGCTTGAGCGCGGGCGCATCCTCGCGCGCATCGGCCAGCTGGTGCAAGAGCGCATCGACGACCTCGCCGTGATCGAGGCCACCGATGTGGGCAAGCCGCTCACCCAGGCCCGCAACGACGCCCTCGCGCTCGCCCGCTACATGGAATTTTACGGCGGCGCGGCCGACAAGGTGATGGGAGAGACCATCCCCTATCTCGACGGCTACACCGTCTATACCCTGCGCGAGCCGCACGGGGTCACCGGCCATATCGTGCCATGGAACTACCCGATGCAGATCATCGGCCGCTCGGTGGGCGCCGCACTTGCCATGGGCAACGCGGCGGTGCTGAAACCGGCCGAAGAGGCCTGCCTGACCGCGCTCGCCTTCGCCCATCTGGCCGAAGAGGCCGGCCTGCCAGCGGGGGCGCTGAACGTGGTGCCGGGCCTTGGCGAAGAGGCGGGCGCCGCGCTCTCCGCCCACCCGCATGTCAATCACATCTCGTTCACCGGCTCGGTGGGCGTGGGCAGGCTGGTGCAGGCGGCGGCGGCCGAAAACGTGGTACCGGTCACGCTGGAACTGGGCGGCAAGTCGCCCCAGGTGGTGTTTGACGATGCCGATCTCGACGCGGCGCTGCCGTTCCTCGTCGGCGCCTGCATCCAGAATGCGGGCCAGACCTGCTCGGCCTCTTCCCGGGTGCTGATCCAGCGCGGCGTCTATGAAGAGCTGCTCGCCCGCATGGGCGATAGCTACAACGGCATGATGTCGGGCCCCGCCCGCGCCGATCTCAACCTCGGCCCCCTGATCTCGGCCCGGCAAAAGGCGATCGTCACCGGCTACATGGAAGCGGCCAAGGACCTGCCCATTGCCGGCCAGGGCACGATCATCGACGAAGCACCCGCAGGCGGCCATTACGTCCCCGCCACGCTTTATCGAGACGTGCCGCCCGACCACAAGCTGGCGCAGGAAGAGATCTTCGGCCCGGTGCAGGTGGCAATCCCCTTCGAGACCGAAGAAGAAGCCATCGCCATCGCCAACGGCACCGATTTCGGGCTGGTCGCCAGCGTCTGGAGCGAAAACGGCGCCCGCCAGATGCGGCTTGCGAAAAAGCTGAAAGCCGGACAGGTCTTCATCAACAATTACGGCGCCGGCGGCGGCGTGGAGCTGCCCTTCGGCGGTATCGGCAAATCCGGCCATGGCCGCGAAAAGGGCTTCGAGGCGCTCTACGGCTTCTCCACCCTCAAGACCGTCGCCGCCCGTCACGGCTGATCATCCCCTTCATTCTGCCGCGAACGAGCCGGACGGCGGCGGCGAGCGGCGCGGCACCGGAGATCGGAGGGCCGGGATGGGGCGGGGCCGGGATGGAGGCCGGAGGGCAGCGCCCCCCGGCGGGTCGCGGCGCTGGATGCGCCGCGAAACTATGCTTGCGCCTTCAGGTCGTTATAAAGCTCGAAAGCCTGGCTTGCCGGCATCAGCTCATGCACCACCCGGCTCACCGCCTGGATCATCGCCACCGGGTCCTCGGCCTGGAAGATATTGCGGCCCATATCCACCCCGGCGGCACCCTGATCCACGGCCTTCCAAGCCATCTCCAGCGCCTTGAGCTCGGGCAGCTTCTTGCCGCCCGCGATCACGATCGGCACCGGACAGGCGGCGGTGACGCGCTCGAAGCCCTCTTCCACGAAATAACTCTTGACGTAATGCGCGCCGAGTTCGGCAGCGATGCGGGTAGCGAGGCCAAAGTAGCGCGCATCGCGCTGCATGTCCTTGCCCACGCCGGTGACCGCGAGCGTCGGGATGCCCACGCGCATCCCCTCGTCGATCAGCCGGATCACGTTGGTGATCGACTTGTGCTCGTACTCGGCGCCGATATAGATCTGCGCCGCCATGGCCGAAACGCCCATGCGCACCGCGTCATCCATGGCCACCGCGATGGTTTCGTTCGACAGTTCGCTGAGGATCGAATTCCCTCCCGAAGCGCGCATCACGATCGGCTTGCGCACCGTGGGCGGGATCACCGAGCGCAGGATGCCGCGGGTGCACATGAGCACGTCGGCATGCTCGAAGAGCGGCGCGATATTGAGGTCGATGCGCTCGAGCCCGCGCGTCGGCCCCTGGAAATAGCCGTGGTCGAAGGCCAGCATCACCGTGCGGCCGGTCTCGGGGTTGAAGATCTGGCTCATCCGCGCCTTGATCCCCCAGTCGTAATTCGCCAGCCCCTTGAGGAAGAAGCCCTGCCTGTCCTGGGGCCGGTCGAGCCCGAAATCCTTGCCGTCCTTGATGTCGTCGATATCTGCCATGGTCCGTTCCGTCCGTTTTCTCTGTCAGGGTTGGGTTCAGTTCTGTGCCTTCTGCCACGCCGCGCGCATTTGTGCAAAGGCGGCGGCCGGGTCCGGGTGCTTCATCACCGCCGAGCCCGAGACGATCATGTCCGGGCGCGCGGTGGCGATCTGGTCGATCGAGTCGAGACTCACGCCGCCATCGAAGGCGAGGAGGGGTTTTGTTCGATTCGTGCTGTTTCTGAGCGCTTCCAACGTGGCGCAGGCCGCGGAAATGTCGGGTTTGGACATGCTGCACGGGTCGAGCGAGAGCACCAGAAGCAGGTCGGCCCGGGCGACAAGCGCCGGATCGGGGTCGGTGCCGGGGGCGAGCGCGAGGCCCGCGAGCACCGGACGTTCGGCGGCGCGGATCGCCGCGAGCGCCTCGCCCGCGCCTTCGGCCTCGGCATGGACACTGATCAGGTCGGCCCCGGCCTTCAGATAGGCCCCCACCTGCGCGGCGGGGCGGGCATGCATCAGGTGCACGTCCAGAAAGGCCTCGGACACCGCCCCGCGCACCGCAGCCACCAGCGCCGCGCCGCCCAGGAAGGGAGGCGCGAAAGTGCCGTCCATCTCGTCGAAATGCAGGATCGTCGCCCCCATCGCGCGCGCCGCGCGGGCGGTCTCGACCAGCGCGCCCATGTCGCCGGCGTAAAGCCCCAGGCTGATGCCCCGGGCACGGGCCTTGAGCGCGCCGCGCCCCATCAGAGCACCACTCCCTTCTTCAGGATGAAGCAGCCATAGGGGCGCGTCTCGGTGGTGGCGATGACGGCAAAGGCGCGCGCGGCGCGGGGGTAGAAGTCAACCCGCGCGATCGAGCCCAGCGCCGCGCCTTCGGGCTTGCGGGCCTGGAGAAGCGCAAGGGCCTCTTCGTGCACCGCGCCCGTCTCTTCGGACACGCCGTCGATCTCCATGCGCCAGGCGCAGGCATCGGCAAAGCCGTCGAGCGGCATGTAGCGGGTGATCAGGTCGATCGCCTCGGGGGCTGAGAAGCCCGGCAGGTGGATCGGGCTGGTGACGCGGCAGCCGGCGGCGGTGCTGTCGGCGGGGAAATTGGCATCCGCCACCACGATCTCGTCGCCATGGCCCATGCGCATCAGCGCATCCATCAGCGTGGGCGTCATGCGGGGGTCGATTCCGATCAGCATGGCGGTCCTCCCTCAAGGTCGGGGCCGCGGGCATGTGCCGCCCGCGACCCCTGCGCTCTGCGTGAGTGGCGTCAGCGCGGCGGCAGCGGCATCCAGTCGGGCACCGCCACATCGGCATGGGCGAATTGCGGCATCTTCGCCGACAGCTCTTCCATGTTGGAAATGTCGAGGTCGTTCAGCATCGCCTGTGTAATCAGCGTGGGCGGGATGATCACGTTGTGCCCCGGATCCTCGCCGGCGAGCAGCATCGCCAGCGCCCGCACGCTCACTTCGCCGACCACGGCCGGATTGGTGGCGGCGGTGGCCTTCCAGGCGCTGTCGGGCTCGCGCATGGCGGCGATGTCGGCGGTGGAAATGTCGGCCGAGTAGATGCTGATCTGGGTGTTCAGCCCGGCCTCGTCCACCGCGATCTTCACCCCCTTGGCGAACTCGTCATAGGGGGCGAACATCACGGTGATGTCGGGATTGGCCTGCAGCACCGAGCGGGCCTGGTTGGCGACCGAATTGGCGATCGGATTGTCCAGCGTGCCGAACATCGCCACCTCTTCGATCCCCGGATAGCGCTCCTTGAACAGCCGCCAGGTCTCGTCGCGCCGGTCCAGCGGCGCGATACCGGGCACATAGACATAGCCCGCCTTCCAGCTCTCGCCATTGTCCCTGATCGCCTGCTCCAGCGCCAGGCGCGCCAGATCGCGGTCGGACTGCTCGATCTGCGGGATCGCGTCGTTTTCCACGTTCACGTCGAAGGCGACGACCTTGATGCCCGCATCCAGCGCCCGCTGGGCGGCGTCCTGCATCGACTCGGTGAGCCCGTGCTGGATGATGATACCGTCCACCCCGAGCGCGATGGCCTGGTCCACCATGTCGGCCTGAAGGGCCGCGTCCTGGCGGCTGTCAAACACCCGCAGGTCCACCCCCAGCGCCGCGGCCTGGGCCTCGACCCCCGAGAGATACGCTTGGAAGAAGTCGCCGGTGGACAGATAGCGCACCAGCGCGATCTTCACCTCGCCCGGATTGTCGAAGGGTGCGGGCATCTCGCCGGCAAGGGCGCTGCCCAGTCCGGTGGCCAGCGCGGCGATGCCGCCGGCAAGCCCCAGGGCCAGTCTTCTGGTGATTTTCATTGTGGATCCTCCCATGGTTTCCAGTGAATGTCAGTGATGGGCGCCCGCGCGCCGGCCGGTCAGCACGAAGGTGAATACCAGGGCGACGACGAGCACGACCCCCTTGACGAAATCCTGCGTGTAGTAGGGCGCGTTCATCATCGTCAGCCCCTGCAGCAGGATGCCGACGAAGAGCGCGCCGATGGCGGTGCCGAAGGCATTGGGCTTGGCCGCGCCCAGCACCGCGAAGCCGATCAGCGCGGCGGCCACGCTGTCGAGCAGCAGATTGTTGCCCGAGGCGATGTCGCCGCGCCCGAGCCGCGCCGAGAGCAGGATGCCGCCGACCGAGGCCAGCACGCCGGAGAAGATATAGGCCAGGATCTTGTAGCGGTTGACATTGGTGCCGGCGAGCGCGGCGGCGCGGGCATTGGAGCCGATCGCATACATCAGCCGGCCGTGGCGGGTCTTTTCGAGAAACACCCAGACCAGCACCGCGACGATCACGAAGATCACCACCGAGACCGGGATCAGCTTCGGGATGATGAAATCGAACTTGTGCCGCCCGAGCCACAGAAACGCCGGGTCGAAGACGCCATTGGCCTTCTCCCCGCTTGGCAGTACCATGCCGGTGGAGATCGAACGGCCCTCGGTGGGGATGCGCTGAAGCCCGATCAGCAGGAACATCATGCCCAGCGTCGCCAGCAGGTCGGGCACCCTTGTCTTGACGATCAGAAGCCCGTTGACCAGGCCGATGAAAGCTCCCATGAGCAGGCAGGCCAGCACAGCCACTACCGCGCCCTGCTCCAGCACCACCATCATGTAGGCCGAGAGCATCAGCGCCGAGGTGGCCGTGGAGCCGATCGACAGGTCGAAGCCGTCCACCACCAGGGTGAAGGTCACCCCCAGCGCGAGGATGCCGGTGATCGCCACCGACTGAAAGATGAACACCGCCGAGAACGGGCTGAAGAAGCCTTCGGTAAACACCGAGAAAAAGACCAGCAGCCCCGCCAGCAGCGTCAGGAAGCCGTAGCGGATCGCCAGATCGGTGGCGCTGCGCCTGCCGGCGACCGTGGTATTGCCGCCGGTATTGCCGCCGGCGCTGTCGCCGGAGCCCGTGGCCGTTGCTGCACTGTCCTGCATTGCGTTCATTGCGTTTCCCTGATTGCCTGTCACGGGGTCGCCCCCGAAATCCCTGCCGCGCCCGCACCCGCCGCGCCCGCTTCAGGCGCGCCCGCCTGCCCGGCCACCTGCGCCAGCACCAGCTTCAGGTCCAGCGACTCGTTGCGGTGGTCGCCGGCCACGGAATGATCCGAGAGCACCACGATCCGGTCGGCGATCTCCAGCACCTCGTCCATCTCGGCGGCCATGACGATGGTAGCCCGGCCCTCGGCGGTCTCGCGGATCTTGGCGCCGATATCGCGCCGGGCCTTGATGTCCACGCCCTGAAACGGCTCGTCCAGGATCAGCACCCGGCTCGGCTGACCCAGCCAGCGGCCGACCATGACCTTCTGCTGGTTGCCGCCCGAGAGCGTGGCGATGTCGTCCTTTTCCGACTGGCAGACGATGCCAAGCTGGTCGATGATCTCGCGCCCGGCGCGGGCTTCGGCGCGCGTGCGCACGAAGGAAAGCCGCGAAAAACGCTCCAGAAACGGCACGCTCATGTTGCGATCGAGCGCGTGGTCGTGCAGCACGCCGTTGCTGCCCCGGTCCTTGGCGCAGAGGAACACGCCCGCATCTATGGCCGCGCGTGGCGAGGTCGGGCGGTAGGGGGCGCCGCCCAGGCGCATGGTGCCGGAAAGCGGCGCCTCGAGCCCGTAGAGCACCGCGGCCAGCCGGGTCTTGCCCGCGCCCACCAGCCCGGTCACCGCCAGCACCTCGTCCTGGTGCACGGTGAGGTCGATGGGCCGGGCGCCGGGGGCGAGCACGAGACCCTCGAGCTCCAGCACCGGGGGGCCGGGGGGCCTGTTGTCGAGCCGTATCTCCTCCAGCCCCTGGCCCAGCATCGCCGTCACCGCCGCCTCGTAATCGAGCGGCTTTTCGGCGAAATGGCCGACAATGGCGCCGTCGCGCATGGCATAGATGCGGTCGGCGAGGCGGCGGATGTCCGAAGTGCGGTGCGAGATGTAGAGGATCGCCACCCCCTGCGCGCGCAGCCGTTCGAGCAGGGCAAAGAGCCGCTCGGCCTCGACCGCCGAGAGCGAGGAGGTGGGCTCGTCGAGGATCAGCAGCTCGGGCTTGCGCGCCATTGCCCGCGCAATCGCCACCAGCTGCCGGTCGGCCAGCTGCAGCTCGCGCACCGGGCGGCGCACATCCACCTCGAGCCCCATCGAGGCCGCCACCTCGCGCGCCCGGGCGCGTATCTCGCGCCCCTTGAGGAAAAACCCCGCCCCCGGCTCGGCCAGCGAATCGAGCAGCAGGTTCGAAGCCACGTCGAGATCGGGAATCACCCCGTCGTTGATGTTCTGGTGCACCGTCACCACCCCGGCGCGAATCGCCTCGATCGGGTTGCGCGGGGCGAAGGGGGCGCCGCTGAGGACGATTTCGCCCCCGTCGGCCGGATGCACCCCGCAGATCACCTTGACCAGAGTGGATTTTCCGGCGCCGTTCGCCCCCATCAGCACGGTGATTTCGCCCCGCGCCAGCGTCATGTCGATGCCGCGCAGCACACGGTTGGATCCGAATGCCTTGGTCAGCCCGCTGATTTCGATGGCCGCATCCGCCATGGTCGCACCTCTCCCTCGGCGGCAAGTGTTATCCGCGATATAACTTTTGTCAACATGTATTGACAATTGATCCACGCTTTATAATGCTGCGGCGGAGACGGCGTTACGGGAGGGGCGCATGACCGACAGGGCAGAGACCGCAGGCACCGCATACGAACCGCTGACCACCGAGACCCTGGCTGCGCGGCTCGGCGGCATCGGCGCGATCACCGACAAGCTGGGCGGCGACACCGGCACTTGGGACGTGGCCGAGGTGGGCGACGGCAACCTCAACCTCGTCTTCATCGTGCGCTCCGATCGGGGCGCGGTGATCGTCAAGCAGGCGCTGCCCTATGTGCGCCTCGTCGGCGACGCCTGGCCGCTGCCGCTCAAGCGCGCCTTTTTCGAGTATCACGCGCTGATCCGCCAGGCCGCGCGCGACCCGGGCTCCGTGCCCGAGGTCTATCACTTCGACGAGGCGCAGGCGCTGATCGTGATGGAGTTCCTCAGACCGCATGTGATCCTGCGCCACAAGCTGATGGCGGGCGAGCGGGTCGAGGGGCTGGCGCGGCGGATGGGCGAATTCTGCGCGCGCACGCTGTTTCGCGGCTCCGACCTCAGCATGGACACGGCCGAGCGCAAGGCCGACGCGGCGCTGTTTCTGGGCAATGTGGAGCTCTGCGACATCACCGAAAACCTCGTCTTTTCCGACCCTTACTTTGACGCGGAGATGAACCACCACACGCCCGGGCTCGATCTGCTGGTGGCCAGCCTGCGCGCCGACAGCGACCTCAAGATCGCCGCCCAGGAGCTCAAGGCCGCCTTTGCGAACAACGCCGAGACCATGCTGCACGGCGATCTGCACACCGGCTCGATCATGGTGACCGAGCGCGAGACCCGCGTGATCGACCCGGAATTCGCCACCTACGGACCGATGGGCTTCGATATCGGCATGTTGATGGCCAATTTCTTCATGGCCTATTACGCCATGCCCGGCCATATCGCCGACGCGGCGGCGCGCCGGGATTATCAGGAGTGGATCCTTGGCGTGATCGGCGAAATCTGGGAGGTGTTCGCGGCCGAGTTCGCCCGCCTCTGGCGCAGCGAGCGGCGCGGCATCCTCTACCAGGCCAGCCTGTTCGAGGATCAGGGCGACCATCTGGGCGCCGAGCAGGCGCTCGCCCGCCGGCTGGCCCATATCTGGCGCGACACGCTGGGCTTTGCCGGGATTGAGATCATCCGCCGCACGCTGAGCCTCGCCCATATCGCCGAGAACGATACGATCGAGGACGAGGCCCTGCGCGCCGAATGCGAGGGGCGCGGACTGCGCCTCGCGCGCGCGCTGGCGGTGGGACGCGGGGAATTTGCCGGTATGGACAGCGTGCTGGCGCTGGCCCGGGCAATCGAAAAGAGGGACTGGGCATGAAGGTAGGCGACAAGTATTATCGCTCGATCTGGTTTGACGACGAAACCGGACGGGTGCGGATCATCGACCAGCGCTGGCTGCCGCACGAGTTTCGCGTGGTGGATCTGGTGACGCGCAGGGATTTCGCCGACGCGATCCGCGACATGTGGGTGCGCGGCGCCCCGCTGATCGGCGCCACGGCGGCCCATGCCATCGCCGAGGAGATGAAGCGCGACCCTTCGGACGCCAATCTCGATGCGGCATGGGAAGAGTTCCACGCCACCCGGCCCACGGCGATCAACCTGCGCTGGGCGCTCGACGAGATGCGGGGTCTCCTCCGCCCCCTGCCGGAATCCGAACGCGCCGAAGCCGCCCACAGGCGCGCCCTCGAAATCTGCGACGAGGATGTGGAGACCAACCGGATGATCGGCGTCCATGGCCTTGAAATCATCCGCGAGATCGCGGCGAAAAAGGCACCGGGCGAACCGGTCAACATCCTCACCCACTGCAATGCCGGCTGGCTGGCCACGGTGGACTGGGGCACCGCCACCAGCCCCATGTATCACGCGGTCGAGGCTGGCATCCCGATCCATGTCTGGGTCGATGAAACCCGCCCGCGCAACCAGGGCGCGCTCCTGACCAGCTGGGAGATGAACTCCCACGCCATCCCCCACCACCTGATCGTGGACAATGCCGGCGGCCACCTGATGCAGCACGGGGCTGTGGACCTCGTGATCGTCGGCACCGACCGCACCACCGCGCATGGGGATGTGTGCAACAAGATCGGCACTTATCTCAAGGCGCTCGCGGCCCGTGACAACGGCGTGCCGTTTTACGTCGCCCTGCCCTCGCCCACCATCGACTGGACGGTGCAGGATGGCGTCAGGGAGATCCCGATTGAGGAGCGCGACGACCATGAAGTTACCCATGTGCAGGGCAAGCTGGCGGATGGAAGCATCACTGAGGTGCAGATCAGCCCCGACGGCACGCCGGGCGGCAACCCGGCCTTCGACGTCACCCCGCGCCACCTGGTCACCGGGCTCATCACCGAGCGCGGCGTCGCCGAGGCCAGCCCCGAGGGGCTCGCCGCCATGTTTCCGGAACGCTGCCGATAAAACGCTGCCGATAAAGCGTTTCGCGAGAACCCGCTCAGAGCCCTCGCAAAGCCTGCGAAACCGCGAAAGCCCTCCCTGGCCGGGCTTCGGGCGGGCCGGTCACGACTTCCTCTGCGCGTGGGATCACCACTCAACGGGGCTTGAACTCAAGGCCTCAGAAACTTGGCGCCGGTGCCCGTGTCGCCGCCGGGCGCCGTCACCTGGACCAGCGGCTCGGGCCGGCTGAAGCGACCGTTTCTGGCCGCCAGCAGTTCCATCATCTCCGCCAGCGGCTGCTCGAGCGCCGTGCCCAGCGAAACCGGCACGTTGCGCGCCATGGCCTTGGCCGACACCACCGAGACGATCTGGGCCTCCCCGTCCTCCATGACGAAGACCGGAGCCCCTGACGAGCCGAAATCGACCGAACAGGACATGATCAGCGCCCCGGACTGGCGCGCCAGAATGGTGCAGCTTTCCTGAAGCGAAGGACTGTCGGCCCGGTCAAGGGCATAGGACACCACCCCCACCTCCGCCCCCTTTGCCGGCTGGGGATGGACCGGAAACGGGCGGATCGAGGCCGAACGGATCGGCCGCTCCAGTTCCAGAAGCGCGAGGTCATGACGCACCCGGCGCTCCACATTCCGGTCGGAAAAGACATAATCGGGGTGGATGATCGCCCGACGCACCCCGCGATAGGCCGAGGCCCGCCCGCCGCGCCAGCCGGCGAGGAATTCGATCTCCTCGGTCGGGATACGCGCGCCCGTGTCGCGGTCATAAAGGCAATGGGCTGCGGTCAAAACCAGGTTCTCGGCCACCAGCGCCCCGGTGCAGAAACTGCGCCGGCCCATGTTGAGCCGCCCCACGCCTTCCCAGCCGCGGCTGTCATCCATCGTCACCAGGCTTCTCAGCGGTGAGGTGCCCGCCTCGGCAGGCGGGGTGAGCAATATGTATCCGACAGCCAGCGCGATAGCCAGTTTCAGCTTGAAGAACATCGCCTCTCCCTCGTCTTGCAGGGAAAGGACTAGGTAAGGGAATCGCCGATTTCATGACGAAACCGGGTCGATTCGGAGGAGCATTGCGCCGGAAATGGGGCAAGGAGGCAGGCTGCCGGGGCGGTCCCGGCCATCAGGCCGCAGGGGCCGAAGAGCCAGCCGGGACCGGCCCGACCGGCGCGCCGGAGGGGTGCCCGGATCAAGAGCTTCCCGGCTCCCGCGAGAGCGGCGGCCCGGCCCCAGTCCCGATCCCGGTCCCGGTCCCGATCCCGCTCCTGACCCCGGTCTTGACAAGGCATGGCCCGGACCGAATGCTCCCTCGCATTCACCTTGCCGCACCCGGCGACAATCCCCGGGGGTCAGGCCCCGGTTCGCAGACCCGGCGCGCGGAGTTGCATATTGACCAAACCCCATAGGAGAAATCCATGCCAAAAAACGATCTTAACCGCCGCACCCTCCTCGCCTCGGTTGCCAGCGCCGCCGTCCTGTCCGCGTAGCAGGCGCGGGCTGCCGGCCAGCAACCTGGTGCCGGAGGCACGGGCATCAATTCCGATCCCCGGGGCCCGGACGCCCCCCCGTTCAGTCAGCAAATCAGGGTTCGCTCCGCCGATATCCGCATCACCGACAAGGGGATCGTCGTCATCAGCAACCCCGGTTTGCGCGCCGGTCTCGAACAGCACCGCAATGCCGCCATCGAACTGATGCAGAAGCGCGTGCCCGGACTGCGTACCGGGGATATCGGGATCGACAAGCAGGGACGGGTCCTGCTGAGCAATCCCGAGGCCGGCAGGCTGATCAGGGAGCTGACGCAGTGCCCGGAAGACCTCAATATCTTCTGCTCCTAGGGGCGGGGCATGGTGAGGCCGGTCATGGTCCGGGCAGAGCCTGGCGCGCCATTCGGTGCCGGCCCGGGCACGGCCTGCGCCACGGCGCCCGGCGCCGCGCCGGAGAGCGCCGAGGTGGATGCGCGCGCGCTGCACCTGATCCTGCATCCTACCGAGCAGTGCAACTTCCGCTGCGCCTATTGCTGTGAGCGCTTCGGGATCGGGCGCATGGCGCCGGGCATTGTCACCGGCATCAAGCGCCTGCTGGCCGCTCGCCACGACCTCGAAAGGCTGCATATCGGCTGGTTCGGGGGCGAGCCGCTGGTAGCGCCGGACGTGGTGCGCGAACTGAGCCGCACCGCCCGGACCCATTCCGCGCTGCATGGTATCGCCTACAGCGCCGACATGACCACCAATGGCTGCCGCCTCACCGAACCTCTGGCGCACGAACTGGTGGAGCTGGGCATCGGCTCCTACCAGATCTCGCTCGACGGTGATTGCGAGGCCCATGACCGCACCCGCCGGCCTGCGCAACACGGGCGGCAAACCACGCCAGATCCGCATTGGCAATGCGCCCGTGCCCGTCCGGGCCGGCCGCGTCGATCCAGTGCTTCGCCACATCGACTCCGAAGACATTTTCCATCATGATGCTCCTGTTCCAGTCGCACGGGATCGGC
>JALTZY010000152.1 GCA_027045905.1 Paracoccaceae bacterium | reverse complement strand
AAACGGCACCGGCGGCACTCTGGTCGTGGCCGGGAAGCACACCGATCGTCTGGAGCCCGCCGCCTTGTGTCCAGCGCGTGGCCTCGCCCCAATAGTAACCGTAGCTGCTGCTGCTTCCAACGATTGTCGTGCCGTCGCGTGATATATCACCTGCAGTGCTGTAGAATACACCTCCTGGCAGATCACCGACACCCTGGAAACTTGCTTCCTGGCATAAAGCTGCGCTTGCAATACACGCTATCACTGTTGTCGATGCTGTTCTGAATCTCATACTACTTCCCTTCGATACACGGAACATAGAAATACCGGCTGGACCGGTACCCCGGCCCAGCCAGTGTGTAAATGCAAGATATTACGGGATGGAGATCAACTGGAACTTGTTGATGAGCACACTGATCGAGCCAGGAGCACCGTGGTTGCTGGTGATGATGTCACCGAAGCCGTCCTGGTCAAGATCGGCGATGGTCGCGCGGAAGACAAGCCCGTTGGCGGTGCCGATATCGGGGGAGTATCGTTGATCCTGTGCGTCGTACTGAAATGTTCCGTCTCCCTTGCCGAGTATGAAGACGATTCCTTCCTTCGCAACCAGAAGGTCAGGCTTGGAGCCGCCCGCATTCAGGTGTCCTGCGGTGATACCGAGGGGTCGATAGGTGAGTGGGTTTCCACTGCCGAGGTACACATCGTCGTTGCCTCCCCAACAGTTGTGGGTGAAGCCGCCGTTGCCATCGCTATGAATGACATGAAGGGTTCCATCGCCTGCGACCGCGGCGATATCATCACTCATTTTGCCGCTCGTGAAGGGGGCCGAAGCAACAAAGTCTCTGATGTCCCACTCCGCACACGAGTCCGGGGTCACGGTAGTCATCTCGAAGTCTGTTCCGTCGAGATTTGTCATGGAAACGCCGTCCCAGAACTCCGCTCGAAACGCGAAGAGATCGGGCAGAGTGGTACCGCCGGGTGTCAGATCAAACACGCCGGATACGACCGTTCCTGTTGGGTCGTTACTTTCGCCAAGATTGAATATCGTTTCGGGTTCCAGGTGTCCCGTGCCGTCGTTCTTGAGGACAGAGATAAAGTCGTGGTTATCGCCGGGGTAAATCAGAAAGTCAACCCCCACTGCAACATCCATGTCGTCGTCGTTGTCAAAGTCTGCGATGGTGAGCCCACGGACGGGATAGGTGGTGGATCCATAGTCGTGGAAAACGAATCGATCCGAGTTTTCGTCGTATCGGTAGACATAAATTCCCACTGCGCCAGGCTCGGAATTGCCGTCAAAATGCGTTGTTGCGCTCACCACAAGATCGAGGCGTCCGTCGCCATCCATGTCTGCCCAGGCGACATCTGCCGAGATGGTGTTGGGCTGCACATCATCCAACAAGATGGTCTGTGCAATATCCAGCCCATCGGCAGGGTTGGCCCAGTTCTGTGTGTTCCTGAGGACCACGACCTGCCCGGTGTTACCGTTCCAGTATCCTGGGTTGCCGGTAGTGATATCGAGTTGGCCGACGACGACAGCGACTTCTGGGTAGCCGTCGAGATCGGGGTCTTGCAGTGATTGTCCGAGTGCATCCGCTGCTGCGACCCCCCACGGGTATGGTCCCACACCGATGACGGCTGCGGGCTCGAACTCCGGGATTCTCTGCACCTGCCCGTTTGCGGTGCTTGCCAATGCCACCATCGCCACTGCTCCTCCCAGCGATGCGGTTCGCAGCGCGAAGGCACGGCTCGGAGAGCCGTGACGCCTCGATACCCTACCCCCCCCCAAACAAACACTCCGACAACTGTTCATCATTCTTCTCGACATGGCAGTCTCCCAGAAAGAGTTGCCGCAACTCCGCCCGCGGCCAGCGTTCGCGGACTACAGCGTCCGGGACACCCATGTCTACCACTGAGCTTGCACAGGGTTGCAGGCGGATGCAAGCATAATGAAAAAAAATCCCGCCGCAGATGCGCAACGGGACTCTGGAACCACTCTGTTTCAGGCTGGCGTGCCCGGGTTGGTGGGGTTACCCCTTCGGCCCCGCCCCCATCACCGCCTCGCTCATCGGGAACTTCGCCGCATTCTCCCGGAACATCGCGGCCAGCTTCTTCGCCTGGGCGTCATACGCCGCCCCATCGGCCCAGGTGTTCCTCGGCAGCAGTACCTCGCTCGGCACGCCGGGCACCGACTCGGGAATCGGCAACCCGAAGACCGGATCGGGTGTGCACTTGGCCTTGGCGAGCGAGCCATCCAGGATCGCGCTGACCATCGCCCGTGTGTATTTGAGGCTGAAGCGAGAGCCGGTGCCGTAGGGGCCGCCCGTCCAGCCGGTGTTGAGCAGCCAGACGCTCGCCCCGTGCTTGGCGATCCGCTCGGTCAGCATCGCGGCATATTCCGTCGGCCGGCGGGGCATGAAGGGTGAGCCGAAGCAGGCGGAGAAGTTGGGCTGTGGCTCGGTGACGCCCGCCTCGGTCCCGGCCAGTTTGCTCGTGTAGCCGTTGATGAAGTAGTACGCCGCCTGCTCGGGCGTGAGTTTGCTCACCGGGGGCAGCACGCCGAAGGCATCGGCCGTCAGGAAGACGACATTGGTCGGATGGCCGCCGACGCTGGGGATTTTTGCCCCGGGGATGAAATCGACCGGGTAGGTCACGCGGGTGTTCTCGGTGATCGACCCGTCGTCGTAATCCGGCACGCGGGTTTCATCGTCGATGACGGTGTTTTCGAGCACGCTGCCGAACTTGATCGCGTCCCAGATCTGCGGCTCTCCCTCTTTGCTCAGCTTGATGCACTTGGCATAGCACCCGCCCTCAAAGTTGAAGACGCCGTTGGGCCCCCAGCCGTGCTCGTCGTCACCGATGAGCGCCCGGTCGGGATCGGCACTGAGGGTGGTTTTGCCGGTGCCGGAGAGTCCGAAGAAGAGGGCGACATTTTTCGGATCGTCGTTGGCGACATTGGCCGAGCAGTGCATCGGGAAGACACCCTGTTCGGGCATGTCGAAGTTCATCGCATAGAAGATGCTCTTTTTGATCTCGCCGGCGTATTCGGTGCCGAGGATGACGACGGTTTTCTTGGCCATGCTCTGGGCGATCAGCAGGCCGCTCTCCAATCCCAGCTCGGCCTGTTCTTCCGCGGTCAGGCGACGACGGCCCGCGTTGATGATCGTCCAGTCGTGTTGCCAGTTGCCATCGCCTGCATCGCTTGCCGAGCCCTGGCGGATAAAGAGCGTGCTGGCAAAGAGGGCGTGCCACGCCTGCTCGGTGATGACCTGGACGCCCAGCCGATGGTTGACATCGGCCCCCGCCCAGCCCTCGAAGGCAAAGAGCCTCGGCTGGCTGTTGAGGTGCTCGACTGCGATCTGGTGCGCCCGGTCGAACCGCTCGGGGGAGATCGGCTGG
This sequence comes from Paracoccaceae bacterium, assembly GCA_027045905.1. Taxonomy (GTDB): domain Bacteria; phylum Pseudomonadota; class Alphaproteobacteria; order Rhodobacterales; family Rhodobacteraceae; genus JAAEUB01. The sequence continues at coordinate 333 of JALTZY010000152.1, read as the reverse complement.
TTGACCTTGCCCCAGTCGATCTTGTCGTGGATATCGGGGGTGTCTTCGAGGTATTTGTCTTTGGGGCTTCGGCCGGTGCGGTCGCCGGTCATGCAGACGAGGGCCCCGTTGGCAGCGAGTCGGCCTTCGCCGGCGGTGATCGCGTACTCGATCAGGGCAGCGGGGGCCAGGTTCTTGAGGCAACGGTGGGTGGAGAGGTCCAGAGCGGGTGAGTTGGCAAACTGCGTCACGGCGTATCTCCCTTGAAAAAGTGGCAGCCGGGATGGGGAGCCGAAAAACGGATTGTGGATGCATAGCGTAGGTTTGATCCCCGCTGATTCTCCAGCCAAAGGG
>JALTZY010000151.1 GCA_027045905.1 Paracoccaceae bacterium | reverse complement strand
TTTCTGGATGATGTCGATCCCCATAGCCGAGCAGGCCCGCGCATAGGCCCAGGCCACCGCATCATGGCGCGCGGTGCCGCCGCGCGGCTGCCAGAGCGCGCCCAGCACCGGGTAGCGCGGCCCGGAAATGTTGATGATCGGCACCAGCTCCTTGACCCGCTCGGGGGAGATGAACTCGGTCGCGACCCCCTGAAGCCGATTGGCCTGCGCCGTGCGCAGATAGCCGCGCTTTTCGTGCTCGGTCTGGGCCAGCATCAGCACGCCGCGGGGGCTGAACATCACGTTCATGTTCAGATCCCGGCTCATGGTCTCGTAGAGAGAGCGCGCCTTCTCGTAGATCGCCGCCGAAGGGTCCTGCAGGTAATTGGAGCGGATGATGGTGGTGTTGCGCCCGGTATTGCCGCCGCCCAGCCAGCCCTTCTCCAGCACCGCCACATCGGTGATGCCGTGATTGCGCGCCAGATAATAGGCCGTGGCCAGCCCGTGGCCGCCCGCGCCCACCACCACCACGTCATAGGCGGGCTTCGGCTCCGGGCTCCGCCAGGCGCGCTCCCACCCCTGATGATACCGGACAGCCTCGCGGGCAATGGCAAAGGCGGAATAACGGCGCATGGATGATTCCCCTCGAAGCCCTTTGGGTCGTCTTGCCGGTTACTCTACCGATAATCGGGGCCCTGCCAATACGAGAGAACGCCGCTTGCAGGGCAGAAACCGACACGCCGCATTTCAGCCCCCGCATTTCGCGCACCATGCCTGCGCCCACGACCCGAAACCGAGACCCGGGCTGCAAAACCGCTTTCGGAAAACCGCCGCCCGAAACGGCCGGGGCGCAAACGCGCCACCGGCGGGCACGGCGATTTTCGCGGAAAAATCGTGCGGCGCGCCCTACGCTCCGAAGCGGCCAACCCAGCGCGCGATCAGCCTGTGCTGCAGCCAGCGCGAGCGCCGTGCCCAACCGCGCGCGCCCGGCGGCCGTTCGCGCTCGGCGCGCGGGATCGCGGCGCGCCGTTTCAGGTCGCCGGTGAAGATGGCAAAGGTCAGCGGGCGGCCGTCCTCGGTCTGCACGTATCCGGCGAGGCTGGAGACGAAGTTCAGCGAGCCGGTCTTAGCGTGGATCCGGTAGCGGGCCTGCCGGGCCCTGCGCCCTTCGCCGTCCAGCGGCACCACCTCCTTGAGCAGCGGATGCAGGCGGCTGTCGGCGCGCAGCAGCGCCTTGACCATGTCGCCGGCCGACAGGCGGGAGCGGTCCGAAAGCCCGCTGTGATCGGCCAGTTTCGCATGGCGCATAGCGAGATTTCCCTTGAGCCAGTCATTCATCAGCGCGGCGGATTGCTTCAGCGTGGCCGGATTGCCGTCCCGGGCGCGGGTCGCGGCGAGGCCGATGCTCTCGGCGGTGAGGTTGGTCGAATATTTCAGCATCAGGCGCACGATGACGGCCAGTTCCGGGCTTTCATGCCCGGCAAGCACCGTCCCTTCCGGCGCCCGGCGGGCCTCCCGGACCTTCGGCAGGACAATACCATGGGCGCGCGCCAGCCACTGGAATACCTCGCCCGCATAGAGGTCGGGCCGACGCACCGGCAGCCAGCGCCCGCCGCCATCGCCAAGGGCGGCGCGCGAAACGGTCCAGCGGTCGGTAGCGCCGTCCTGCCGGTAGGTATAGACCGGGTTTGTCCGCTCCACCACCCGCATCTGCGCGATCGCCACTTCGGGGCGGTATTTCTCGCTGCGTGCATCGAGCGAAATGGCATACCCGGCCCCATTGCGCTTCCACTCGAAATACACCCGGTTGAAATTCAGGTTCAGCCCCGAAATCGCCGGATTGTAGCCTGCCTGGTCGGGCTGGCCCGGGTCGATCGACTTCTGATAGGGCAGCGCCCCGGCCCAGACGAGGAAGCGGCCGCTGATCTCTCTGAGCCCCGTGGCCTTGAGCGCGCGGGCCATATCGGCGAGTGCGTCGGTGTCGAGCATCGGATCACCCCCCCCTGCCAGCACCAGGTCGCCCTGAAGCCGGCCGCCCTCCAGCGGGCCGGTGGCAATCAGCCGCGTGGCGAAGCGGTAGTCGGCCCCCAGCGTTTCCAGCGCATAGGCGGCGGTGGCGACCTTGGCGACCGAGGCCGGGGGCATGGGCAGGAGCGGGTTGAGGCTTTCGAGCACCTCGCCGGTCAGCCCGTCGGCGACCACATAGGCGACCTTGCCGCCCAGCTGGGCTTCGGCGATCAGGTCGGCGGGCGAGCCGGCGGCCAGGCCGACACCCGCGACACCAGGCGCGCGCGGCACCGGGCGCGGTGAAGTCAGGGGCGCGCCGGCCCGGGCGCGCGCCGCTGCCAGCGAAGACAGCCCCCCCAGTGACATCACTTCCAGAAATGCGCGTCTCGAAATGCCCTTCGTCATGGAAAAACCTTAACCATGTGCCCCATGCCGGGCAAGTAAGGCTTCCCTGACCCGTGGGCCGGCAAGCCCCGATTCTGGAAAAAGAGCGTTTCCCCGGGCGTTTTCTCAAGCATTTGCCGGGCGTTTGCCGGCCGCCTCCCGCAATGGGCGCGCCAGAAGGGCTACCACTCGCCCCGGGCGCGAATGGCGCTGGAGGAATGCGCGCGCATCGGCAGGTTGATCAGGCACCAGGCCGGGGGCGCGGCGCCGGCGAGCAGGCGGGCCTCGCGCCCCCTCAGGCGCGCCCGCCGCATGACCCTCGCCGCCTTCGAATCCCGCGCCGCGCCGCGCGCGCCGGGGCGGGCCAGCACGCCGACCGGCACCCGCGCCATGATGCCGCGCCAGTCCTCCCAGCGGTGAAACTGCACGAGGTTGTCCGCCCCCATCAGCCAGACGAAGCGCACGCCCGGATAAAGCGCCTGCAGCCGGGCGATGGTATCGGCGGTATAGCGGGTGCCCAAGCGCGCCTCGACATTAGTGACGAGGATACGCGGATGACGCATCACCGCCCGCGCCCGCGCCAGCCGCTCGGCCAGCGGCGCGGGGGCGCGCTCCTTCAGCGGATTGCCGGGGCTGACCAGCCACCAGACCCGATCGAGGCCAAAGCGCTTCAGCGCCTCGCGGCTGACATGCACATGGCCCCCATGGGCCGGATCGAACGACCCGCCCAGAAGCCCCACCACCTGCCCGGGGCGCGCATATGGAAGCGCGTGGCGCATGGGGCGGTGATGGCGGGCGTGCGCGGCTCTGTCAATCCTGCCCGGCCTCTCCCGCACGGGCCTCGTCGGGGAAGCGGCAGACACCCAGCGTCACCTCCATGCGCACCCACTGCTCCTGCGGCGTGGCGGGCAGGTGCAGGGCCACCCGGTCGATCTTCTGCGCCGTCACCCCCTCGGGGCGGGCATCGGGCAGGGCGCGCAGGGCCCGGTTGCACAGGGTCCACTGGGCCAGCCGGTTCACCTCCAGCGTTTCATCGCGCGCCTGCCAGCGCGCCGAGGCGACCCACAGGCGGTATTCGAGCTGGGCGCCGTCCAGCACCCAGCTTTCGCGGGAGATTTCCCAGGCCTGGTGCTCGGTTTCGATCCGGCGCGGCCCTTCGTGCGTCATCAGCACCCTGCAGGCGAGATCGTCCGGCGGCGGCTTTGGCCGCCCCGTGCCAGTCGTGCCCGCCCCGTCCGGCCGCGGCAAGGCCGGCTGGCCGCCCGGCTCCGGCCCCGCCCCCGCGCCCAGCGCCAGCCGACCCAGCCCGCCAGGGCCAGATCCACCAGCAGCGCGCCCACGAGC
>JALTZY010000150.1 GCA_027045905.1 Paracoccaceae bacterium | reverse complement strand
CGCTCGGGGCGGCGGGCGAGCAGGCGCCGCCGCCCCCACCGCCACCGGCAGCGGCCAGGCCGGCAGCGCCTGCTCGCCCGCCGCCCCGAGCGTCGCCGCAAAGGCCGCTCCCTGGGCGCGCGCCTCCTCGGCCCGCTCGGCCCCCGGCGCCAGGGCCAGGGCCAAGTCGGCCAGCTCGGCGCGCGCCGCATCGTCCGCCGCCCGCCAGCTTGCGGCGAGAAGGATCGCGTCATTGCGCCCGGCGCCGTGAGCCAGGACGTCCTCGAGCCAGGCCCTCAGCCCTTGCGCATCCCTTATCCGCCCCGCCGCCACCAGCGCTTCCAGCCCGTGCGAGAAGGCAAAGGCCCCGGTGGGAAAGGCCGGCGAAAGCCAGCGCGCAAGGGTGAGCAGGGTCGCGGGCTGCATCAATGGCCGTGCCCGTGCTGATGCCCATGGGTGCGCCCATGCCCATAGGCGCCGCCCTCGGGGGTGAAGGGCGCGCTGATCTCGCATATCCCGGCGCCGAGCCGCTCCAGCATGTCGCGCAACACATGGTCGAGCCGGATCAGGAGCCGATCCGGCTCGATCTGGCAGGGCGTGTGCCGGTTGCCGATATGCCAGGCGAGACGGGCCAGATCGCCGGTGACCTCGTAAAGCGGCTCCTCGGCGGCAATCACCTCGATCAGCCGCCCGTCGGCAAGCTCCAGCGCATCGCCATGAGCAAGCGAAACGGCCTCGGGCAAATCCACCAGAAAGGCCTCGCCCTGCACGCTCACCAGCCGCCTGCGCCGCAGGAAACGCTCCTCGTAAGTGAGGGTAACAAGGTCATGGGCCCCGGACCAGCTGCCCGTGCGGTGGAGGATATGAGCGGGGGGGAGGGTCATGCACAGCCCCCCCGCCCGGCGGCACCGCCGGGCAGCGCCCGACCGCCCCGTTTCGCCGGAGGCGAACCTTTGGTTCGACAGGCGGGCGCTTCACGCCCCCCCGCGGTCGGTCGCTGTCCTGTATTCTCGTTTCGCGCAATCATGGGTTCGGCTTCCTGTATCCCATCCGTTCCGAAAACCGCATCCCGCCCCTCAATACATGAAATAGCGTTGCGCCATGGGCAGCACCTCGGCGGGCTCACAGGTCAGGAGCTCGCCGTCGGCACGCACCTCGTAGGTCTCCGGGTCCACTTCGATCACCGGCAGGGCGTCGTTGAGCACCATGTCGCGCTTGCCGATGCCGCGCGTGCCTTTCACGGCCATGGTTTTCCTTGCCAGCCCGAGCCGCTCGCCGATTCCGGCCGCCTGTGCTGCACCGGAAACGAAGCTCACGGCCGAGCGCTCCACCGCGCGGCCTAGCGCGCCGAACATGGGGCGCGAATATACCGGCTGGGGCGTGGGGATCGAGGCATTGGGGTCGCCCATCTGGCTCATGGCGATGGCGCCTCCAATGAGCACCATGTCGGGCTTCACGCCAAAGAAGGCCGGGCTCCACAGCACCAGATCGGCGCGCTTGCCCTCCTCGATGCTGCCGATCTCGTGGGCCAGCCCGTGGGCAATCGCCGGGTTGATGGTATATTTGGCGATATAGCGGCGCACGCGCAGATTGTCGTTATCGCCCTGCTCTTCGGACAGGCGCCCGCGCTGGAGCTTCATCTTGTGCGCGGTCTGCCAGGTGCGAATGATCACCTCGCCCACCCGCCCCATGGCCTGGCTGTCGGACGCGATGATGGAAAAGGCCCCCATGTCGTGCAGGATGTCCTCGGCGGCGATGGTCTCGCGCCGGATCCGGCTCTCGGCAAAGGCCACGTCCTCGGGGATCGACTTGTCCAGATGGTGGCAGACCATGAGCATGTCCAGATGCTCTTCCAGCGTGTTCACCGTGTAGGGGCGCGTGGGGTTGGTGGAAGCGGGCAGCACGTTGGGCTCGCCCGCCAGCCGGATGATGTCGGGCGCATGGCCCCCGCCAGCCCCCTCGGTGTGGAAGGCATGGATGGTGCGCCCCCTGAAGGCGGCAATGGTGGTCTCGACGAAGCCCGATTCATTGAGCGTGTCGGTATGGATCATCACCTGCACGTCCATCTCGTCGGCCACCCGCAGGCAATTGTCGATCGCCGCCGGCGTGGTGCCCCAATCCTCGTGCAGCTTGAGCGCCGCCGCGCCGCCCGCGACCTGCTCGACGAGCGCCGCCGGAAGACTGGCATTGCCCTTGCCGGCAAAGGCGAAGTTCATCGGCAGACTATCCACGGCCATGAGCATCCGCCCGATATGCCAGGGGCCCGGCGTGCAGGTGGTGGCGAGCGTGCCGTGCGCCGGGCCGGTGCCGCCCCCGAGCATGCAGGTCAGGCCCGAATGCAGCGCATCCTCCACCTGCTGCGGGCAGATGAAATGGATATGGCTGTCAAAGCCGCCCGCGGTCAGGATCCTGCCCTCGCCGGCAATCGCCTCGGTGCCCGGTCCGATGACGATATCCACGCCGGGCTGGGTGTCCGGGTTGCCGGCCTTGCCGATCCTCGCGATGCGCCCGTCTCTGAGCCCCACATCGGCCTTGTAGATGCCGTTGTGATCGACGATCAGCGCATTGGTGATGACCGTATCCACCGCTCCCTCGGCCCGGCTCGCCTGGCTCTGACCCATCCCGTCGCGGATCACCTTGCCGCCGCCGAACTTCACCTCCTCGCCATAGGTGGTCAGATCGCGCTCCACTTCGATGATCAGGTCCGTATCCGCGAGCCGCAGCCGGTCGCCCACGGTCGGCCCATACATGGCCGCATATTCGGGGCGGGAAATCCGCGTCGTCATCACAAATCCCCCATCACCTGCCCGTTGAAGCCAAATACCCGCCGCGCGCCACCTATCGCCACCAGCCGCACCTCGCGCCTTTGCCCCGGCTCGAAGCGCACCGCCGTGCCGGCGGGGATGTCCAGCCGCATCCCGCGCGCCGCATCCCGGTCGAAATCCAGCGCCGCATTGGTCTCGGCGAAATGATAATGACTGCCCACCTGCACCGGCCGGTCGCCGCTATTGGCCACCTCCAGCACCAGCGCCGCGCGCCCCGCATTCAGTTCGATCTCCCCGTCCGCAGGGAAAAGCTCTCCCGGTATCATCCCGCCCCTTTCATCTTTCCATCAATACTCCCGCCGGAGGCCCGATTTTTCGTGAGAAAAATCGCCCCTCACCCGCGGATCGGCTGATGCACCGTCACCAGCTTGGTGCCGTCGGGAAAGGTCGCCTCCACCTGCACTTCGTGGATCATCTCGGCCACCCCCTCCATGCACTCGGCGCGGCTCACCACATGGGCGCCCGCCTCCATCAGGTCGGCGACCGTCCGCCCCTCGCGCGCGCCCTCGACCACGAAATCGGTGATCAGCGCGATCGCCTCGGGGTGGTTGAGCTTGACGCCCCTCGCGCGCCGATCGCGCGCCACCATCGCCGCAAGGCTCACCAGCAGCTTGTCCTTCTCCCTCGGCGTCAGGTTCATGTCCTCTCCCCCCTCTCTGCCTCATATCTGCCAGACCCGGGGCACGGCGCCCCCGGGCAGGCCTTCGAGCAGCCGTCCCAACGCTGCCTTCAGAGGCCGCAAATCCTCCGCCAGGAGCCGCACCACGAGCCGCCCCTCCCAGGCCGAAGCCGCCGCGCGCAGCCCCCCGTCGCCGGACGCGCCCGGCAACAGTGCGCGCACCGGCTCCAGCAACGCTTCGGCCTGGGGCGCCACCAGCACCAGCACCGCCAGTGCCCGCGCCCCGTCGAGCAGCCCCGCGCGTGGCGCCACTGTGCCAATATCGCCCGTGAGCCGCAAGGCCTCGGCATGGATGAGCCGGCCCGCGCGCCGGATTCGCCAGTGGTCGGTGAGATGCGCTTGCGAAACCGCTTCTCCCGAGGCCCGCCGCCCCAGCGCCAGCATTTCAAGGCCGAGAAAGCGCGCATCCGGCGCCAGATCCACCTCGAGCCGTCGCTCCAGCGCCGCGCGGTCGAACAGGATCGTCTCCTGCGGCAGCCAGGCGATCCGCGCCCCCGGTGCGAGCGACAGACGATTCGTCACCTCGGCCCGCCCGCCGGCGCTGCGGTAGATGCGCTCGGCGGCCTGCGTGGTCAGCACCAGGCGTGCCGCTTCGTCCAGTTCGGCCTCGACCTCGAAGCGGTCGCCTCCGGTCAGACCGCCTGCCGTGTTGATCACCACCGCATGCGCGTCACCCGCATGGATGCGCGGCAGCAGGCAGCGCGCACAGCCCTGCTGACGCAGGCGCCTCAGCCCCGCCGCCCCGAAGCCGATCCCCACGCGCCCGCGCGCGCGCTGCGCCCGCGGTCCGTTTCCAGCAGAAGGCCCAGCAGAAGGCCCAGGAGAAGGCTTGGTGAGGGGCATCTTTCGATCCTGTCTGCTATCCTGAATCGTCGCGTTTCGGAAGCGCGCGAACCGCCCCGTACCGCCGCCGCCGATCCGCGTTTGCCTGCCTTTGCCGTCATGCAGCCACACCGGGCAAGGGTGGCGAAGCCCCCGGAGCGCGTCAAGGGCGAAGCTTCCCGAAGGACGTACGGAGACCGGCAGCGCATATCACGCAAGCCGATCTCCGCGCATCGCACGGACAGCGGCATTACTCCGGAGCCAGGCTGGTTTTGATCCGGCTGGAATGGCGCAGGGTCTTGTGCACCGGGCATTTGTCGGCGATTTCCAGCAGCCGCTGGCGCTGGGCGTCGTCGAGCTCTCCCGTGAGGTGGATTTCGCGAAAGAAGGTGTCGATCTTCTGCGTGGCGCCGGTTTCGGAGTCCTGGGCGTGGACCTTGTCGTGGGTCACGTCCACGCGCACCGATTCGAGCGGCCATTTCTTGCGTCGCGCATACATGCGGATGGTCATCGAGGTGCAGGCGCCGAGCCCGGCGGAGAGGAAGCCGTAGGGGGACATGCCCCGGTTGGTGCCGCCATAGGCCACCGGCTCGTCGGCGAGCGCATGGTGGTAGGGGCCGGCATTGATGTCCTGCAGGAAGCCCTCTGGGTCGGCCTCGGTCACGCGCACCACGCCTTCGGGCGCGCCGGGCGGGGGCGCGGGCGGGCTGAGGTCGAGATAGCGGGTGGCCCAGGCGGCAATGACGCCGGCGGCATATTCGCCGTCTTCGGGGCGGCTGAGCAGGTGGTCGGCATCGTCCAGCGTGACGAAGCTCTTGGGGTGCATGGCGGCGGTGAAGATGGCCTGGGCGTTCTCGATCCCCACCACCTGGTCCAGCGGGGCGTGCATGACCAGCAGCGCGGCGCGCAGGTTGCGGATGGCGGGCGCCAGTTCGGCGGCGGAAATGTCGTCGAGGAAGGCCTTGCCGATGCAGAAGGGGCGTCCGCCCAGATCGACCCTAGCCACGCCGTCCTGCATGATTTCCCGCAACTGGTCGGCGAAATTGTGGGTGACGTGATCGGGCGCGAAAGGGGCGCCGAGGGTGACCACGGCGCGGATACTGTCGATTTCGGCCGCGGCCCGGAGCACGGCGGCGCCGCCCAGCGAATGGCCGATCAGCATGCTGGGCGTCATGTTGCGCTCGCCGAGGTAGGCGCAGGCGGCGATGAGGTCGGCGACATTGGAGGAAAAGGTGGTTTCGGCAAAATCCCCCTCGCTGTCGCCCAGCCCGGTGAAGTCGAAGCGCAGCACCGCGATGCCGGCGCCGGTGAGGCGGGCGGAGATGCGCCGGGCGGCGAGGCTTTCCTTGGAGCAGGTGAAGCAATGGGCAAACAGGGCCGTGGCCAGCAGCGGCCCGTCGGGCAGGTCGAGACGGGCGGAGAGCCGGCTTGCGTCATGGCCGGTGAATGTCACGCGTTCGGTTTTCATCCTTGTCTCCCTTGCGCTTCACGTTCTCTTTGCAATCCTTGGCCTCCTGCCTTCCGCCTCCCGGGCGGGCCTGGGCAGGCGGTGTCCGGCTCAGGGTGTCAGGTAGGCCGCTCGTGGGAAGTCTGCAAGATGCGTGTGCGTTCTTCACGGGCAGGTGAGAGGAATCCGGCTGCTCTGGCGGACAGGTGGAGATGCCGAAGAAGATATCGGTTCCGGCTGCCGCGAGAGGGCGGCACTGAAGACCGCGGGGCTGTGCGCGATATTCTGGCGCCCCGGAGGCGCCGGAGGTGGCGGTGCGCCGGCGGTCGGGATCAGGGTGAGATCCGGGCCGGACCCGTGGTGGGCGATGCGGTAATTCCGTCCGCCGTGGCTGAAACTCTGGCGGGCGCGCAGGCCGGGATCGCGGCATGCGAGCTGCAGGAAGGCGAGGGCGGTGGCGCGTGCGGTGGCGAAGTCGATATCAAGCAGGTGCAGTTGCAGCCGGTAGCCGAGCAGGTCCGCGACCCCGGCCAGTTCGAGCGCCGGCAGGCGGCGCGGGCCGATGCTGGCGGGGCGGGGGGCGACCAGCAATTCTTCGGGCGTTTGTCCCGCGTGCAGGGGAGCGAGCGCCTGTCCTGTGTGCAGCATCCCGGTGGGACGCCAGAGCAGGCCCTGGAGGGCAAGGTCGGGGGCGATGGCGGCGATGACGGCGAGCAGCAGGCGGGGCAGGGGCGTGGTGGCGCTGGCGTCGCGGTCGGAAGCGGAGCGCGGGCCGAGGCTCAGACGCAGGCTCAGATGGGCCTCGTGACGGGCGATCAGGCGCAGCATCTCGGCGCGTTCACCCGGCGGGGTGAAGGGGGCGATGGCGCGGTGAAAATGCGCGGCCCCGAGCGGAAAGGGGCGGATGGCAAGCCCGAGGAAGCCGCCGGCAAAGCGCAGCGTCAGCATGTCCGGGTGGGGCTGGCGCGCGGTGCGCGGGTCTCCGGCGACCGGCCCCAGCGCCTGCAGTGCCCGGGCGGCGAGCCGGTCCGGGCGCGCCCTGGGGGGGCGGCTGAGCAGCAGTTCGGCGCGCGCGGCGCGGGCCGGGCCGGCGGGGCCGGATTCGGCTTCGGTCGCGAATTTTCCGGGCGCAAGGCAAACCATGCGGCAATCTCCTGGCAATCACGCCGCCGATACTGGCGGGGCAATGGGGAGGTTTTACGGCAGGAATCGTGCGATTTGGTGAAGGCCTGTCGGGACAGAGGCGAAAAGGGCGCCGCTGCGGGCGCCCTTTTGCTTCAACTTTGTGTCTTATTCAGCTGATTCAGCAGGAATAATAGAGCTTGAACTCTACCGGGTGCGGGGTGTGCTCGTATTCATACACCTCTTCCCACTTGAGCTCCATGTAGCCCTCGAGCTGGTCCTTGGTGAAGACGTCGCCGGCGAGCAGGAAGTCGTGATCTTCCTCCAGCGCCTCGAGCGCTTCGCGCAAACTCGCGCAGACCGTGGGGATGCCCTCGAGCTCCTCGGGCGGCAGGTCGTAGAGGTTCTTGTCCTGGGCCGGGCCGGGGTCGATCTTGTTCTTGATCCCGTCAAGGCCGGCCATCAGCAGGGCCGAGAAGGCCAGGTACGGGTTCGCCGCCGGGTCGGGGAAGCGGGCCTCGACGCGCTTGGCCTTGGGGCTTTCGGTCCACGGGATGCGCACGCAGCCGGAGCGGTTGCGGGCCGAATAGGCGCGCAGCACCGGGGCCTCGAAGCCGGGGATCAGGCGCTTGTAGGAGTTGGTCGAGGGGTTGGTGAAGGCGTTGAGCGCCTTGGCGTGCTTGAGGATGCCGCCGATGAACCACAGCGCTTCCTGCGACAGGTCGGCATATTTGTCGCCGGCAAAGAGCGGCTTGCCGTCCTTCCAGATCGACATGTTGCAGTGCATCCCGGTGCCGTTGTCTCCGGCAATCGGCTTGGGCATGAAGGTGGCGGACTTGCCATAGGCCTGGGCCACGTTGTGGATCACATACTTGTATTTCTGCAGGTTGTCGGCCTGGCGGGTGAGGCTGTCGAAGACCAGCCCCAGCTCGTGCTGGCAGGAGGCCACTTCGTGGTGGTGCTTGTCCACCTTCATGCCGATCGCCTTCATGGTCGAGAGCATTTCCGAGCGGATGTCCTGGGCATCGTCCACCGGGTTCACCGGGAAATAGCCGCCCTTGACGCCGGGGCGGTGGCCGGTATTGCCCATTTCGTATTCGGTGTCGGTATTCCAGGCGGCGTCGATGGCATCGACCTCGTAGGAGACCTTGTTCATGCCCACATTGTAGCGCACATCGTCAAACAGGAAGAATTCCGCCTCGGGGCCGAAATAGGCCACGTCGCCGATGCCCGAAGCCTTCAGATAGGCCTCGGCCTTCTCGGCGGTGGAGCGCGGGTCGCGCTCATAGGCCTCGCCGGTATCGGGCTCGACGATGGAGCAGTGCAGCGCCAGGGTCTTTTCGGCATAGAAGGGATCCAGATAAGCGCTGTCGGGATCGGGCATCAGCTTCATGTCGCTGGCCTCGATCGACTTCCAGCCGGCGATCGACGAGCCGTCGAACATGAAGCCTTCCTCGAGGAAATCCTCATCGACCTGATCGGCCATGACGGTCACATGCTGCAGCTTGCCGCGCGGGTCGGTAAAGCGGATGTCCACATAGGCAACATCCTCATCCTTGATGGTCGCAAGAACGTCCTTGATGCTCATTTTCTGGTCCTTCTGTTGCAGATTCGCCCGGGCCCGCGCCTATACGGCGTCAAGCCCCGTTTCCCCGGTGCGGATGCGCACCGCCTGTTCGATCTCGGAGACGAAGATCTTGCCGTCGCCGATCTTGTCGGTATTGGCGGCCTCGACAATGGCCTCGATCGCGGCTTCCACCATGTCGGCGGGCAGCACCACCTCGATCTTCACCTTGGGCAGGAAATCGACCACATATTCGGCCCCGCGATAGAGCTCGGTATGGCCCTTCTGGCGGCCGAAACCCTTGACCTCGATCACGCTGAGACCCGAAACGCCGATATCCTGCAGCGCTTCCTTCACCTCGTCGAGCTTGAACGGCTTGATGATCGCTTCGATCTTTTTCATGGAGATTCTCCCAAGGCCCCGTGCTGAGGTCAGAGACCACTTTCGCCCCGGCGGGGCAATCGGATAGGATGGGCGGGCCGGGGAGTGGTGCGGTTTTTCGCAGCATTTGCCCAGATATTAGGCAACATGCGTGATATTTGCGCAGAAGTGAATCGGAGATCCCATGAGCGAGCTTCTCACCGCCGAGGAAATGCGCAACGCCGAGCGGGCGGCAATCGAAGCCGGCACCGTGAGCGGGCTGGAACTGATGGAGCGCGCGGGCAAGGGCGTGGTCGCGGCGATGGGCGAGGAATGGCCGCGCCTTGCCGCCCGCTCGCATCGCGCGGCGATCCTGTGCGGGCCGGGCAATAATGGCGGCGACGGCTTCGTGGTCGCGCGCCTGCTCAGGCAGGCGGGATGGGCGGTCGAGACCTTCCTGTTCGGCGATCCCATGCGCCTGCCGCCGGATGCGCGCGCCAACCACGACGCCTGGCATGCCCTCGGCCCGGTGCGGTTGGCCTGTGCGGGCGAGGCCGCCGCCGCCATGACCGATTGCGATCTGCTGGTGGACGCGCTGTTCGGCACCGGGCTTGCGCGCCCTATCGAAAGCCCCTGCCTGCATGAATGGTTCGCCCGCTTCGTCGCGGCCAGCGAAACCATTTCCGAACAGGCCCGCCCGGCGACGCTGGCCATCGACCTGCCCTCGGGACTTCACTCCGACAGCGGCGAAATCCTCGGCGCGGCCCCGATAGTGGCCCTCACCGTCACCTTCCACCGCATGAAACGCGGCCACCGCGTCGGCGCGGGACCCGAATATTGCGGCCGCGTGGTGGTCAAGGATATCGGTCTGTGATCTTCCTCTTGCCACAAATATCCCCGCCGGAGGCCTCAAATGTACAAGGCGCCACGCCAGATCACTCGCGACACCATCGACCTCAAGCGCCTCGCCAAGACCCCCGAGGCACACAAATACACCCACGGCCACGCGCTGATCCTGTCGGGCGGACCCGGGCGGGGCGGCGCGGCGCGGCTGGCGGCGCGCGCAGCGCTCAGGATCGGCGCGGGGCTTGTGAGCCTCGGCGTGGCCCATGACGCGCTGGCAGAGAACGCGGCGCAGCTCACTGCGATCATGCTGCGCGAAATCGGCGATGCCGGGGCGCTGGCGCGGGCGCTGGAAGATGCGCGTCTCAACGCGCTCTGCCTCGGGCCGGGGCTGGGTCTCGAGAGGGCGCGCGCGCTGGTGCCGGTGGCGCTGGCCACGCGCCGGGCCTGTCTGCTCGATGCAGATGCCCTCACCGCTTACATGAAAAATCAATCGGAACTATTTGAAATACTGCACGAAAAATGTGTACTAACCCCGCATGAAGGCGAGTTTGCCCGGCTGTTTGGCGACCTCTCCGCCCGGCTCGCCACGGACCGGCCGGCTGCGGTGCGCGCGGCAGCAGAGCGCGCCGGCGCGGCAGTGCTGCTCAAGGGGCCGGAGACGGTTATCGCCACGCCGGACGGGGACTGCGCCATTCACGGCGCCATCGGCTCCCGCGCCGCTCCGTGGCTGGCGACAGCAGGTGCGGGCGACGTGCTCGCAGGCTTCGTCACCGGCCTCCTGGCGCGGGGCTTCGCGCCGATCGAGGCCGCCGCAACCGGCACGTTCCTGCACGCCGAATGCGCCCGCTCCTTCGGCCCGGGCCTCATCGCCGAGGACCTGCCCGAGGAGCTTCCCGGGGTCTTTCGTGCCTTGGGGCTGCAGGCCCGCAGCCGGTGAAGCCGACCGAGCCCGGAGGCGGAACCGCGCTGACCGCGGGGTACATGGTTCCCGAGGACCTGTATGTACAGGTGGGCGCCGGGTAACCGGGCCACGACCCGGACAGAGCCAGCTCCCTCGGATTTGTTTAAGGCCGCTGGAACGTCACCCGTTGCGTGAAAGGCAGAACCGCCATCCCCCAGATAGGTGCGCCGGATCGGTTTGGCAAGGCGGCGCGCCCATGTCATCCCGGCCTTTCCGGTTTTCGCTTCCGTCTGTCGCGACCGGCAGGAGCACGGCCTTCCGAAGCCGCCAGCTCATCTGGCCGGCCTCTCAGCCTGCCTGAATCGCCCCGGCGACCAGGTAGAAGAGCAGTGCCGGGCCCAGTGCCATCCCCATGGGGAAGTCTCTGCGCTCCCAGCTTTCCCAGTCCGGGAAGGCCCGGCGCACCGCGCCCATGCGCCGCAGCGCGCGGTGAATGACGAAGGCGGCCAGAAGCGCCGCCACCATGAGGTAGAAGAAGAATGCCAGATCCTCCAGCGCCACGAAGGGCGCCATGGCGGCGGCGAACTTGGCATCCCCCGCCCCGACAAGCCCCAGCGAGGAGACGACGAAGCCGATCGCCAGCACCACGAGGAAATGCACCAGCCGCCATTTCCAGATGTCGAAGGGCAGGGCCAGGAGCCCGACCAGCACGAAGACCAGCATGAGCGCGCCGACGGCCTTGTTTGGAATCTTCATCCGCGCCATGTCGCTCCAGGCGACCCAGAGCGCGATCGGGGTCGCGAAGGGCAGGAACCAGAGCGCCGAGCGCGCCGTCTCGGCAAGCATCATCCGCCCGCCACGTCGCTTTCCAGCGCCTCGAGGGCGCGCGCGGCGGCCTCGAAATACTGCGGATGGGTGTCGATCGCCTGCTGCAGCAGGGTCTTGCCCATGATCAGGTCGCCCTGCTTGATTGCCGAGAGGCCTGCCGTGTGCAGCAGCTGGGCGCGTTCGGTCTGGGTCATGCGCACCGGCGGCAGGTCGTATTTGCGCTGGGCGGCGCGGGCCAGCACCAGGTTGTTCTTGGCGGTAAAGAGCCCGGGGTCATGGGTGAGCGCCTCGACGAAGAGCTTCTCGGCCCCGGCAAAGTCGCCGCGGGTGAGTTTGGAATAGCCCCAGTTGTTGAGCACGCCGGCGGGCCTGGTGGTGAGCCCGGCAGCGGTCTCGTAGAAGCTGTCGGCCTTGTTCCATTCCTCGTTGCTGTCGGCGACCATGGCTTCGAGCCGGTAGCGCTTGTAAGTCTCGTAGGTGGGGGGGATCTTGTCGAGCACCGCTTCGGCCATGGCCCAGTCGCCGGAGCGGATCAGGGCATCGGCCAGCGCCACGCGGTCCTCGTCGGAGGCTTCGCTGCTCTCGGTTACCTTGCGCCAGATCCGGGCCGCCTCGCGGGCCTGGCCCGCGCGCACGAGGGATTTGGCGAGCCCGCGCATCAGGTCCGTGCGGTCGGGGTTTTCCGACAGCGCGCGGCGAAAATAGGCCACCGCCTCGTTGGGGTCGCCGGCGGTGAGCATGATGTCGTTGAGGTTGCTTTCGTCGATCACGTTGACCGTTGCAAGAGTGCGGTCCACTTCGGCCTGGCGCGCCGTCTGTTCACAGGCGGACAGGGCCAGAACTCCGCCAAGGCAGAGCATCACGGGAATGGGGTGGCGCATTTTCGCGTCCTTTGCTGCTCGTCTCACATCTGCGGGCCGGCTGGCGGCCTCTGCGACGTTCGCCCGGGAAGGCCTATCCGCCCTCCGTGCTTCCGGTGCCTCCCGCCCGGTAGGTCGTCAGCAGCAGGTAATCCCCGGCGCCGCGGCGAACCAGCGAGAAGTCGTCGCTATCGGTCTCACTATAGATCGAATTTTCCAGTTTTGCGAGGGCCAAGCGCAAATTCTCGCGGATCCGGTCGGAATTTGCGTTATCGAGCCCGTAGGCGAGGCGAAAGACGCGCGCGGCCTCGGCGATCTGGCCCTTTTCCATCAGCACCACGCCGAGATTGTTCCAGGCCGGGACGAAGCGGGGATCGGCTTCGGTGGCCTGACGCAGCAGGCGTTCGGCCTGCCCGAGACGGCCCAGCGCCAAGTCGGCCGAGCCCATGGCCGAGAGCACGTCGGCATTCATGCCGTGCTCGGCGGCGGCGCGCTGGTAGGCCTTGAGCGCGAGGCGGTATTCGCCGGCGGCCATCAGCCGGTGGCCGACGATCAGCCCGTCCACGCTTTCGGCGCCGGGGCGCAGGCCGGGGGCATAGAGGGCATCGCCGGGGCCGGGCTGTCCGGTGCAGGCGGCGAGCAGCAGCAGGAAGGGCAGGGCGGCGGCGCGCATGAGAAGACCTTGCAGAGGGTTCGCCCATCTTCTACCGGCTGCCGGCGCCGCCGGCAATATCGTCGGCGGTTGGGGGGCGGCGATTTTTCTCTCGAAAAATCGTGCCTCCGGCGGGAGTATTTGGCGAAAGATGAAAGGGTCAGAACTTGGTGGAACTGAGCAGGACGTAGATGCCGTAGACCGAGGGGCCGATCAGGATGATCAGCAGCGGGGGCACGGTCAGCATCATGGTGGCGAGCGTCATCTTGGTGGGAAGCGTGTTGGCCTTTTCCTCGGCGCGCATCACCCGCTTGTCGCGCATTTCGGCGGAAAACACCCGGAGCGCCTCGGCGATCGAGGTGCCGAAGGTGGCCGACTGGATCAGCACGGTGACGAAGGAGGAGACATCGGGCACGCCGGCGCGTTCGGCCATGTCGCGCAGCACCTGGACGCGGTCCTTGCCGGCTTTCATCTCCTGGGAGACGATCATGAATTCGTCCGCAAGCGCCGGGAAGCCCGCGCGGATCTCGGTGGCCACGCGCAGGATCGACTGGTCCAGGGACTGGCCGGCCTCGACGCAGACCAGCATCATGTCGAGCGCGTCGGGAAAGCCGTTGACGATCTGTTCCTTGCGCTCCTCGACGCGGCGCGTGATCCAGTATTTGGGCGCCATGTAGCCGATCACGCCGGGGATCAGGATGGTGAGGATCATCTTCTGGGTCGAGACCGGCTCCTCGCTGCTGCCTTGCAGCACGAGGATATAGAACAGCCCCAGTGCGAGGAGGCCGAGCCCGAGGGCAAACTGGGCGAAGTGAAAGACTCGCACCGCGTTCCTGCTCTTGTAGCCGGCCTGCAGCAGCTTCAGGCGGATTGCGGAATATTCCTCTTCGTCCTGGGGTTCGAGGAAGTTGGAGAATTTCTCCAGCTTGTCGTGCTTTTCGGCCATGCGCAGGGCCTGTTTGCCTTCGGTCTCGCCGAGGCTGCTTTCGCGCGCCTTTTTCAGCCGGTCGAGCGGGTCGGCCGGGCGCCTGAACAGGAAGGGCAGGGTGGCGATGACGAGCAGGATGCCGAGCCCGCCCATCGCGTAGAGCGGGCCCATGGGGCCGAGCAGGTCGGTCAGCAGGGACATCAGGGCATTCATGGCGCGCCTCCTCTAGACCTTGATGTTCACCAGCGCCTTCATCACGAAGATGTTGGCGACGAGGAAGCCGGCCACCACCAGGCAGGCGGGGATGAAGGCGGCGGTTTCCTTGACCTCGTCGTAGTAATTGGGCTGGATCACGTTGATCATCACCAGGGCCACCAGCGGGAAGCCGGAGAGGAAGGTGCCCGACCACTTGGCCTCGGCGGTGATCGCCTTGACGCGGCGAAACAGCTTGAAGCGGGCGCGGATCACCTTGGCCAGCCCGTCGAGGATCTCGGCGAGGTTGCCGCCCGAGGTCTGCTGGATGGTCACCGCCACGGCGAGGAAGCGCAGGTCCTGCATGTCCATGCGCTCGGCCAGCGCCTTGAGCGCCTCGCCCACGTCGCGCCCATAGGCGGCTTCGTCGGCGATCATGCCCATCTCGGTGCCCAGCGGGTCGGGCACCTCGCGGGCGACGATCTGGATCGCGGAGCTGAACGGGTGGCCCACCCGCAGGCTGCGCACCATCAGTTCCACCGCGTCGGGAAGCTGCTCCTCGAACAGCGCAAGCCGCTTCTTGGCCTTGTTGTTGACCCAGACATAGACCGCGCCGATGCCCATGGCGATGGAGACTGGGATGCGCACATTGGCCGAGGCGCCGGTGCCCACGGTGAGCCCGACATAGGCCACCGCCGACAGCACGCCCATGATGGCGATCAGCTGCGCGGGCGAAAAGGCGATCGCGGCTTTCTGCGCCTTGGCCGCGAGGATCGAGTAGAGCGGGATCGAGCGGGCCGTGAGATGCTGGGTCATCTCCTTGCGCAGCTGCTCCATCACCTGCTCGCGCGCGGCCCCCTTGTCGAGCATCTCCAGGCGGCGATTGACGCGCGAATTCAGGCTGATCGACTTGCCGAAGATGGTCAGGTAGAGCCCCTCGACCAGCACCAGCACGGCAATGAAAATCAGCCCGTAGATGATCGGTTCGGCGGAAATGGACATGGCGTTACTCCGCGGCGACGGGTTCGAAGATGCTGTGGGGCAGGTCGTAGCCCCATTGGCGGAAGCGCTCGGAGAAATGCGAGCGCACGCCGGTCGCCGTGAAACGGCCGATGATCTTGCCGTCGGGCTGAAGGCCGAGGCGCTCGTAGCGGAACACTTCCTGCATCGAGATCACCTCGCCTTCCATGCCGGTGATCTCGGTGATCGAGACCATGCGGCGCGAGCCGTCCTGAAGCCGGCTGACCTGCACGAAGAGATGCACGGCGCTGGCGATCTGCTGGCGCACGGCCTTGAGCGGCATTTCGATCCCGGCCATGGCGACCATGTTTTCAAGCCGGCTTACTGCGTCGCGCGCCGAGTTGGCGTGGATCGTGGTCATCGAGCCGTCATGGCCGGTATTCATGGCCTGGAGCATGTCGATCACCTCTTCGCCGCGGGTCTCGCCGACGATGATGCGGTCGGGGCGCATGCGAAGCGCGTTTTTCAGGCAGTCGCGCTGGGTGACGGCGCCCTTGCCCTCGACATTGGGCGGACGGCTCTCCATGCGCCCCACATGGGTCTGCTGGAGCTGGAGTTCGGCGGTGTCCTCGATGGTGAGGATGCGCTCGGAATTGTCGATGAAGGAAGAGAGCGCGTTGAGCGTGGTGGTCTTGCCCGAGCCGGTGCCACCGGAGACGATGATATTGAGCCGCGTGGCCACGGCGGCTTCAAGGTAGAGGGCCATTTCCTCGGAAAAGGCACCGAAGCGCACCAGGTCTTCGATCCCGAGCTTGTCTTTCTTGAACTTGCGGATCGAGACCAGCGAGCCATCCACGGCAATCGGCGGCACCATGGCGTTGAAGCGCGAGCCGTCGGGCAGGCGGGCGTCCACATGGGGGTTCGATTCATCGACGCGCCGGCCCACGGCGGAGACGATCTTGTCTATGATCCTGAGCAGGTGGCGCTCGTCCTTGAAGGTGGTGTCGGTAAGCTCCAGCTTGCCGTTGCGCTCGACGAAGACCTGCTTGGGGCCGTTGACGAGGATGTCGTTGACGGTCGGGTCCTTGAGCAGCGGCTCCAGCGGGCCCAGGCCCGTAACCTCGTCGTAAAGCTCCTGATTGAGCTGGATGCGCTCGTCGCGGCTGAGCACCACGCCCATTTCCTCGAGCTTCTCGCTGGTGATCGCCTTGATCTCCTCGCGCAGCTCCTTTTCCGAGGCGGTTTCCAGCGCGCCGAGATTGAGGCTGTCGAGCAGCTCCTTGTGCAGCTCCTGCTTGATCTCGGCCAGACGTTCGCGCCGCTTCTTCTCCTTGTCGGTCGGGACCGGGCGGGCCTCGGCC
>JALTZY010000149.1 GCA_027045905.1 Paracoccaceae bacterium | reverse complement strand
GTGCCGTTGAGGAACAGTTCGGCCTCGGTGGGCGGGCGGATCCGGTCGGTGGGCAGCGCCAGGGCTTCGCCCCGGGTTGGGCTGACCAGGTGGGCGGTGACGATGATCACCAGTTCCGATTGCTGGCGCTGGTACTCGGCCGAGCGGAACAGCGCGCCCAGCACCGGGATGTCGCCGAGCCAGGGCACCTGACCGTTGAGGTCGCGGAAGTCGTCCTGCAGCAGCCCGGCAATGGCGAAGCTCTGCCCGTCGCGCATCTCGACCGTGGTCGAGGCTTCTCGGCGGCGGAAGCCGTTGACCGAGAAGTTGTCATTGGTGATCGAAACCGTGGGGTCGATGCCGGAGACGGCGGCATTGAGCTCGAGATTGATGATGTCCTGACCGACCACGCGGGGGGTGAATTTCAGCTCGATGCCGAAGGGCTTGTAGACGATGGAGATGCCGCCGGATTGCGGATCGAGCACCGGGATCGGGTATTCGCCCCCGGCCAGGAAATTGGCTTCCTGACCCGAAAGCGCGGTCAGGTTGGGCTCGGCCAGCGTGCGCACGACGCCTTTGCTTTCGAGGGCTTCCAGCAGCACACCGACCTGGAAGCTGCCGACGGTGAAGCCGAGATTGAGCGCGCCCTGGGTGCCGGATCTGGTGGTGACGCTCGGGTTGGTCAGGCCGTTGTCGGCGAGCAGCCAGGTGCCGGTCTCGGCGCTGGCGGTGGCACCGGTGCCGCCGGAAAAGGCCAGCGATGAGGAGAGGGACTTGGAGACCGAGCGATTCATCTCGGCGAATTTCACCTCCAGCATCACCTGCTGGGTGCCGCCGACGCTCATCAGGTTCGACACCCGGTCGGGCGCGTAGCGGCGGGCAAGCTCCAGGGCCCGGTCCAGGGCGGCGGTGGAGGAGACGGTGCCCGAGAGCACGATGCCGTCATTGGCGGTGCGCACCTCGATCGGCTCGCCCGGCAGGATCTGGCGCAGGCGCTCCTTGAATTCGGCGATATCGGGGGTGACGCGCACCTCGACATTGGTGATCAGCCGCCCGTCCGGCCCGAGCAGGGTCAGCGTGGTGCGCCCCGGGGTCTTGCCCAGCACATAGATGGTGCGATCCGACAGGGTGGAGATATCGGCAATGCCCGGATTGGCGATGGATATTTCGGCGAAGGGTGTGTCGGCCTCGACCACCACGGCCCGGTTCATGGGGACATTCAGCGCATTGGAAATGCCGCCGGACATGACGTGCAGGGTCTGCGCCGAGATCTCGGCTGGCGCTGCGGCGATGCCCAGCGCAAGGCCCAGCAGGGCCGCTTTCAGGAGCTTGTCGATTTTCATGTGATCCTGCCTCTCCGATCACGCCTCGTTTCCGGCTTTGCCGCCGTCTGGTCCGGCTTTGCCGCCGTTTGGGCCCGGATCTTTTGCCCGGATTGTCGCACAGCCTGCACGATTTTTCATTTTTATGCAAGAATCAAAGGCTTGGATGCGCGGCCTCATGTGGAAAAGTCGCAACACCACGGGTCAGGGGGCGCATATATGGGGGCGGATGGGCACTGCGGGACCATATGGAGTGGTCGGAGCGGGGCAGGGCGGGCTCCGGTTTTTCCGCGAAAAACCGGCCCGGGTCGCCGGGGCGCAAGCCCGGCGAAATCCCTGCCGCCGGGCGGAGCGCGGTTTCGCTCTTCAGCTTTCCGGGCAGGCCACCGGGGTTTCGACGATCTCGGCGCCGCGGCGGGTGCGGATGGTGCAGACGCGCGGAGCTTTGGCCACGGGAACGGGCGCTTCTTCCCGGATCCCCAGCAGCTGGTTCTGGTCGATCTCTACCGCTGCCGAGACCGTATCGTCGTCGGTTCCCACCAGCGACAGGCTCAGCTTGCCGGTGGCCTGGGCCTGGGCCAGGGCGGCGACCTGGGTCGGGGTGGCCTTGACGGTGATGGTGCGGGCGATGGTCGGGGTGGAGCGGTCGCTGTCGGCGGTCTGGTCCACGGCGATGATCTGCAGCGCGCTCTGGATCAGCCGGGTGATCTCCCGGCCGCGGCGCTCGCCTTCGCGCGCGGCGCTGCGCCCGGTCCAGTAGACATCGACCCGGTCGCCCGGCCGCAGGAATCCGGAGACGCCGCTGGCCACGTCCACATTGATGGTAAAGGCGCGCATGCCCTTGCCCAGCCGCGAGGCCACGCCGGCATCGGCGCCGGCGCCGCTGACCTTGACACGCATCACCGCCTCGCCCTTTTCCATGGTGCGCAGCACGGTGCGGAATTCGGGCTCGCCCTCGGGAAACAGCTCGGCCAGCGAGGTAAAGGCGCCCTCGGGCACCGCCTTGACCGGCCATTTCACCGCTTCGACATTTTCGGCGGTGAGCTGGTCGCCATAGGCCAGGCGCTCCTTGACCACGAAGACCTCGGTGGTGGGCACGATCTGGGCGCGCAGGGCGCGCTCGGCGGCCAGCTGCGCCTTCTGGGCGTCGATATAGCCGCGCGCCATGTAGACCGCGAAGCCGGCCAGGCCGACGCCAAGCACAAGGACCAGTCCAAATATCACTCGCATCTCGTGTCCTTTCCTGCGCCACCCGCTGCGGTGGCCGTTACCTGATACTTCAGGCTGTTTGTCGCCGGCAAATGCGGCGAAATCTGGGGCAAAGGATGGTATTTGCGCGGAAAATCGGGCGGATTGCCGGGGGGCAGGGCACCCGGGACGGCGGGGCAGGCGGGCCGGGCGGCAAAGGAAAGGGCTGTGTCCCGTTGCCAGGACACAACCCTGTCTGGTCGTATCGCCCGAGCGATCAGTAGCTGGCGATGGTGGTGCCGGCCAGTTCGCTGGAGATGGTGTCGGCGAGCGTGGTGGTGCCGCCGGAAACCGAGGTCAGCACGGCGATGCCCAGGCCGACGATGGCGGCGGTGAGCACCACCCAGTCCACGGTGACGGCGCCGGATTCGTCGGCGAAGAACTTGTTGAACGGTTTCATGGTCTTTCTCCTGTGAAGCATGTGGTCAAGTGGTCAGCAGCGATCAGTAGCTGGCGATGGTGGTGCCGGCCAGTTCGCTGGAGATGGTGTCGGCGAGCGTGGTGGTGCCGCCGGAAACCGAGGTCAGCACGGCGATGCCCAGGCCGACGATGGCGGCGGTGAGCACCACCCAGTCCACGGTGACGGCGCCGGATTCGTCGGCGAAGAACTTGTTGAACGGTTTCATCTTCATGTCCCTTCTGTGTGTTCGGCTTCTTTCCTACCCTGCAAACTCCCCAATCGCCTGTGAACCGATCCGGTCGCCTGCTTGGCATGGTGCCAAACTGCCCATGGATTTGGGCGAGAGTTGGGCAGGTTTCGTACAATTGTGGGATTAACGATCCTGTCGGCTAGTTTTTGCGTAACCATTTGAAATTAAAACACATAAAGACATGAAAAATTTCATTTTCATTGTGCCGTTTACGCTTTCGGGCAAAAAAGCGTACCTCTCCGGCAGGAAAAACTGGCCCTGGGCGCGGAAATTTGCGAATAACCCGTTAACAATAATAACGAGGCGGCAGGCAGGCCGATGAGGCGGCATTGGGTGTTCTTTCCGGTTCTTTTTCTGGGGCTCGGCGCGGGGGCGCTCCGGGCCGCTGAAGCCGGTGGCTCCGAACCAGTCTCCGAACCCGCTGCCAGCCCCGCGCCCTGGCCGCAATTCACCTTCAAGCGCGTTGGGTTGCCCGCGCGGGGCGCGCCGCGGATCAATGTGCAGATCGATCCGGCGGAGCAGGCGGCGGCGCTGGCGCGTGGCAGCGGGGCGGCGGCGGCCTCCGACCCGACGGGAGAGGGCGGCGCGGCTGCGGGGGGCGCCGGGGATGCCGGGGAAGTCGGGGG
>JALTZY010000148.1:3008-3826 GCA_027045905.1 Paracoccaceae bacterium | reverse complement strand
GGCGCATGCGGGGCATGCGCCCCCGCATGCGCCCATGCACGCCGGAAGCGTTAGACCCGATCATCATCGCCCTGCCATTGGAACCGCTGGGTGCGGGCCTGGCCGGGCGGCGGTGATGGAAACGGCGCCTTCCCATTTGCGTCGGCCTTGCGCGCCCCGCGCCGGACTGAGTGCGCCCGGCCTGACACTTCTTCTGCCCGGGCTTGTTCCGGTGTGGATGATGCGGCGCCAGTTCTTTTCTCCAAACGGTAGACTGAAGTACAAAATATACTTTATTGGAAAAAATTCTTAATGTTTATATAATATTTCCATTGATATATTTCGAATAATCTTGTATAATATAAGAGATTACAATAATATTATACCCCAAACCCAATAATCAGGGAGGCGGGAAATGGCTGGAATCGATTATTCAAGCCTCCTGAGCGGCAATTACTGGCATGATGGAACGGGGGTCATCACCTACTCGTTTCTCAGCTCGCCCATACCTTCCTATTATCCCGTGGTTGATCTGAATGGCGACGGCGTGAACGACGCCTATGGCATCCTGCCCAGCACCAACGTGCGCGACGAACTGGTGGCCATCAACGCCAACGTCAGCCTCAACACGGCGCAGACCACCGCGGCGCTCACGGCCATCGCCCGTTGGAACGAGGTCGCCAATATCGGTCTCTATCCCGGCAGCAGCTATTCGAACCCGAACCACGGATCCCCGGTTACCGGCGGCGGAACGCTCGTGAGTGGCTTGGGCGGCCCCGCCGGCTATGGCGAACTGGTCATGCCGCGCAACGACGATGGCTTCCAGCAGCTCGCCGCCA
>JALTZY010000148.1:0-2998 GCA_027045905.1 Paracoccaceae bacterium | reverse complement strand
TCACAGGTGTTCGAGAACGGGCTCAACTTCTTCGGTACCAGCTATTCGACCTTCTACGTCAACACCAACGGCAGCATTTCCTTCGGCAACGGCATCACCACCTACACGCCCACCACCATCACCGCCGGCGGCACGCCCGCCATCCTTCCCTACTGGGCGGACGTGGACACCCGCTCCTATTACAGTGGCGGCCAGCCGCCCCCCATCTATGTCGATATCGACCCCGCCGCCGATGTCATCACCATCACCTGGCCGGGGGTGGACTATTTCGATGTGACGCTCTCGAACCACGTGCCGAAGGCCAACTGGTTCCAGCTGCAGCTGTTCGACCGCGGCAACGGCGATTTCGATATCGTCTTCCGCTACCAGTCCATCCAGTGGACCACCGGCGATGCCAGCGGCGGCACGAACGGCCTGTCCGGTACGCCCGCGCATGCCGGCTGGACGGCGGGAAACGGCACGGACTACTACGAACTGCCGCAATCCGGCGATCAGAATGCCTTGCTGTCCTTGCCCGGCACGCCGGGCAATACCGGCACCAATGGCCTGTGGGTATTCGAGGTGCGCAACGGCGCCATCAACGTGGGCGACATCACCTTCGGCGCCTACAACGCCTATTCCACCGACGGCACGGACGGCACCGCCAACGCCACCCTACCGCCCAACGGCCAGCCGCAGACGGAACTCTTCGGCTTCGTCTCGGCGTTTCCGGCCTCCGGCGGCACCACGAACCCGGATTACCGGGGCGACCTGTGGCTGAACAACAACGTCACCGTGGGCGCCAGCAACCAGCAGCAGGTGCTCAATCCCGTCATCGGAAACGAGGGCTGGGTCACCTATCTGCACGAGCTGGGACACGCGCTGGGCTTCACGCATCCTGGCGACGACCCCTACCAGAGCGACAACCAGTACACGGTGATGTCCTACAATCCGCACCCGGCGCAGGCCCATGTTGCGGCGGAGAACCGGGCTTGGCCCGTCACCCCCCTGCTCTACGACATCCAGGCGGCGCAGGCCGCCTATGGCGCCAACATGTTCACGCGCACCGGCGATGACGTCTATTTCGCCACCGGCGGCCATTTCCCCATCGCCGACGGCGGCGCGCTCATTGCCGCCATCTGGGACGCCGGCGGCAACGATACCTTCGATGCCTCGGCCCAGAGCAACGCGGTGACCATCGACCTGCGGCCGGGGCATTTCTCCTCCATCGGCGCCATCCCCAACAACATCGCCATCGCCCAGGCGGTGCCCGGCACCGGCGCCACCATCGCCTGGATCGAAAGCGCCATCGGCGGCAGCGGCGACGACACGATCACCGGCAACGGAAAGGACAACACGCTGGAAGGCGGCGATGGCAGCGACAAGCTGTACGGCCGCGCCGGTGAGTATACCCTGAAAGGCAACGCCGGCGACGACACGTTGCGCGGCCATGATGGCAATGACGACCTGCAGGGTGGCGCCGGCAGCGACAACATCACCGGCGGCAACGGCAACGACCGCATCAACGGCGGCCGCGGCAACGACTGGATTCACGGCGACGCCGGCGACGACCGCCTCTACGCGAGTTTCGGAAACGACATCGTTTTCGGCGACGAAGGCGCGGACCTCCTGAAGGGCCATGACGGCGACGACGAGCTGTATGGCGACGAGGGAAACGACTATCTCCACGGTGGTCAGGGCAAGGATCTGCTGCTCGGCGGCCTCGGCGATGACCGGCTGTGGGGCAACCGCAACGACGACGCGCTCTTCGGCGGCTCCGGCAACGACCGCCTGTACGGCAATATCGGCCGGGATACGGTCTCCGGCGGCCCGGGAAACGACATGCTGTTCGGCGGCGGCCAGAACGACACCCTGCACGGCGGCTCCGGCCGGGATTACCTCTACGGCGAAAACGGCTCCGATTCGCTGGACGGCGGCAAGGGAGACGACGTCCTCTACGGCGGCGGCGGCGGCGACTTCTTCATCCATGCTCCCGATGGCGGCCGGGACGAGGTGCGGGACTTCGAGGACGGCGTCGATCTCCTCGATCTCACGGCCTGGGGGTTCGCCTCCGCCGCGGACGCGCTGGCGCTGGCCATCGGCGCCTCCTGGGGCGTGAAGATCGACTTCCGCTCCCTGCCGGCGGCCGGCGCCGATGACGTCCTCTACATTCCCGGCATGCTGCTGGGCGTGGATTTCACCGCCGCCGACCTGATCGTGTGATCGTACCCCACTTCACGGCGTGAGCATCCGCGCGCCCGGGGCGATGCGCAGGGCACGGCGCTCGCCGGCGATTTCCCATACGTAGGCGCCCGGGGCCAGCACCAGCTGCTGCGACCCCTCACCGCGCCAGCGCCAGCCGCCGTTCTTCTCCGCCAGCGTCCATCGCGCGCCGCGCCCTGCCCGCACGCTCACCAGCGCGGCGCGGGCGTCGAATTGCAGGGAATGCAGCCTGCCGGGCTTCACCTGCACCGCCGCCCGCGCCTTCACGTTGCCGCGCAGGAACACGCTCTCCACCACGTAGTCTCCGGCGGGCAGACGCAGGATTTCCCCGGGAACGCGCGAAACGGCCACCTCCCGCAGCCGCCCGTCGGAGGACTTCCGCAGAACGCGGTGCTCCACCGGGCCGGCCCGCCCCGCGCCGACACCCCGCAAGCCCGAGAGCATGCGCAGCCCTCCGACGTCCAGGACGAACACCACGTGCAGCCGCCGGCCGGGCGCGATGTGCGCCACGTGCCAGGTCCGGCGCAGGCCGTAGGTGGCTTCCACGCCCCAGTCCCCGGGAGGCAGCCGCAGCTGCGCCACCGGCTCATGAGAGCGCAGCGCCCGCTCTTCCCGTGCCTCGCCGCCCTCCAGACGGAAGATGCGCCAGCGCACCGGCCGGCGGATCAGTCCGCCGCCGGCGGCCAGCCGTGCCGCCAGCACCAGCCCTTCCGCGCCGGCATCCACCGGTACGGACCGCTCCTCGCGCCGCACCGGCGCCGCCGGCAGGGGCGCGAGGAGCGGTCCGTACCGGTGG
>JALTZY010000147.1 GCA_027045905.1 Paracoccaceae bacterium | reverse complement strand
CCCATGGGCGCCGACCGCGCCCCGATCTGGCCCGCCCCCCTCACCGGCTCCATCAGCCATGCGGGCGGGCTGGCGCTCGCCGCCCTTGCCCCGCGCGCCGCATGTGCCGGCCTCGGCCTCGACCTCGAGCCCGACGAGGCGCTGGAGCGCGAGCTGTGGGCGGGCGTGCTGGGCGAGGGCGAGCGCGCCTGGCTCGCCACCCGACCCGCCGCGATCCGGGGCAATCTCGCCAAACGCTTCTTCTCGGCCAAGGAAGCCGCCTACAAGGCGCAATATGCGCGCAGCGCCACGCTTCTGGAATTTGCTGATATATCAATATCCTGTACGGAAGATAGCAGCGCCTTCACCGCCCGTTTCACCCGCTCCGCGCCTCCCTTTGCCCAAGGCGATACCCTGAGCGGCCATCAGAGCATCACCGCCGGTATGATCCTGAGCACGGTGTGCCTTTGGGGCGCTCCGGGAAATGGACTGTTTCCGTAAATGGATCGGAAAAATCTGGTTAAACCTTTGCGAAAAAGCTAGAATATCCCCGGTCCGAAGGCTGCTGGGCGGGGGCGCAACGGCTGGGCGTGGATGCGCCCGGTGCCAGACCGGAGATCAGGCAGATGGGTCAGTTTTCAACTCTGGACGACGTGCTGGGCGTGCTGCGCCGCCGCTTCGCCCTGATCCTCGGGTTCACCTTCCTCGGCGCGGCCCTGTCGCTGCTTTACGCCACCAGCCTGCCACGCTCCTACGAAACCACGGCAGTGCTGCAGGTGGAGCTTTCGGATCTGGCGGCCACCAGCACCGGCCAGTCCCCGGGCGCCCGGGTCAAGAACCGGCTCAACCTGATCACCCAGCAATTGATGGCCCGCGATTCGATCCGCGCGGTGATCGACGAGCTTGACCTGTTTGCCGCCACTCCGCTGCCGCAGAGCGGGCAGATCGACCGCCTGCGCGAGGCGGTCGGCATCGAGCAGATCGTGGACCCCGATGCCGCCTGGCGCCCGGACGCGGTACCCTCGGGGCTGCGGATCACCGTGCGCTGGGGAGATGCCGAGCAGGCTGCTATCATCGCCAATACCTTCCTTGAGCGCATCCTCCGGCAGAGCGAAGCCCGCCGCCGCCAGCAGGCCAGCGAGGCGCTGAACTTCTTCGAGAGCGAAGCCGTACGGGTGAACCAGAAGATCGCCGCGCTGGAGAGCGAAATCGCCGCCTTCAAGCAGCAGAACGCCGACGCCCTGCCCGAAGGCATCACCGCCCTGCGCAGCCAGCTGGCCAGTCTGCGCGAGACCGAGCTGGAAATCGACCGCCAGATCATCGGGCTCAAGTCCAATGCCGGACGCCTGCGCGAAGACGCGCTGACCCGGCAGGTAGCGGAGCTCGAGCAGCAGAAGGCGCTGGTGGGCGAGCGGATCGCCCGGATCGAAGCCGCTCTGCGGGCCGCGCCGGAAGTAGAGCGCGAATTCAACCGACTCAATCGTGATCTCGCCCAGTTGCAGGAGCAACTGGGCGTCATCACCCGCCGCCGGGCCGAGGCCGAGATGGAGCAGGCCCTGGAGAGCGCCCAGGTGAGCGAGCGCTTCGAGGTGCTGGAAGTCGCGTTGGTGCCGGAATACCCGGTCGCCCCCTCGCGCAAGAAGATTGCCGTGGCCGGTACGATGCTGTCTCTGCTTCTGGGTGCTGCCCTGGCGCTGGTGCTGGAGATGATCAACCCGGCCATTCGCACCGCCGGCCAGATGGAGCGCGAACTGGGCGTGCTGCCGATCGTCTCCATCCCCGATCTCGCCCGGAGCGGGCGCGGCGGCATCTGGAAGCGACGCCTGACCTGGCTGGCGGCGGCGCTGGCGGTGATCGGGGCGGTGGGTGCGGTGCTGTGGCCGCTGATCCATCGCACCGTCAGCGTCAGTGCCGCGCGGTCGCACAATGCGGGCACGGCCAGGCACCAGCCGCTGAAGGTCGTCGCCAACCGGCGCGCAAGACACGCTCGCTAGCCCGACCGGCAGCAGGATCAGTAGTAGGACTTGTGCAGGGTCGAGTCATCGGCCCTGTTCAGCACCACGCCGAGGATCGGCTTTTCCTCGCCCAGCTGGCGCTTGACCAGGCGCAGTTCCTCGGAACGGGTCTTCCCTCCCGCGGCCACCACCAGCACCGCGTCGAACTGCGCGCGCAGGGCGATCACATCGTCATTGCTCAGGACCGGCGGCAGGTCGAACAGCACGATATCCGGGGCAAGGTCTTCTTCCATCTGTTCGAGCACCTCCTCGCTCAGCGGGTCCTGCATCAGCTCGGAAGCGAAATCCTCGCGCTTGCCGTTGAAGCCCACGGCGAGATTGTCTCCGATGAAGAGACTGTTTTCCCCGGGCACGCGAAAATGCGCCTCGGTGGGCACGAGTCCGCGCAGGTAATCGCCCATCGAGCCCGGATCGCGCACCCCCAGCACCCGGTGCAGGGAGGACTTGCGCAGGTCCATATCCATCAGCACGGTGCGGAAATTGTCGATCCGGCTGAGTGCGATGGCCAGATTGGCGGCGGTGAAGGTCTTGCCGCAATCGGGGGTGGGCGAGGTAATGGCGATGCGCCGCCAGCCCCGCTTTTGCAGCGGCTGCAGGATGCGCGTGCGCAGCACGTCAAAGGCCGTATGGGCCGGATCGTCGCGTGCCGCCGTGATCACCCGCTGGGCGCTCAGATGGCGCGGCCTGATCTCGAAGCGCTTCAGGGCGCGCCACATCTGCTCTGTTTCGGGGCTGGTCATGCCACAAGCCTTTTTCTGCCTCACCCTGTTCAACCATGAAAATCTGGCAAAATTAGGGTAAATCGAGGCCCTGTACGCGCATATCTTTCGGGGCTGCCGGGCGGATCGCCGCTCCCCCCGAAGGCGCAGGCCGGCGGCTCCTGGAGCGGTCCCGCCCCGGGCTGCGATTTTCGCGGGAAACCGGGAGCGTGGTCCTGCGCCGACGCCTTCGGGATCAGTTGTTGAATACCCGGCTCGGGTGCAGCTCGCCGGCCCGGTAGATGCCCACGGCTACGGCCTTGCCCTCGAAGGACGCCCAGGCCTCCTCGCCATATTCCACGTCCGAGGCCAGCACCATGCCCGGATTGCCGTGACGCAGGCGCGTGGCGCCTTCGAGCGTGCAGGCAAGCTCCGGCAATTCCGCCAGCCCCTCTTCCAGCGGGCGCAGATAGGCGTCGAGCGCCTCGCTTCCGGCAAGCTCCTCGATCAGTTCCATGCTGACCGCGTCCCCGGCATCGAACGGCCCCGACCAGGTGCGGCGAAGCGCGCTGACATGGCCGTGGCAGCCCAGCGCCTCGCCCAGATCACGGGCGATGGCGCGCACATAGCCGCCCTTGCCGCAGACCATTTCCAGAACCACATGGTCCGCGTCCGGTCGCTCCAGCAGGGTCAGTTCCTCGACCCAGAGCGGGCGGGCGGCGATCTCCACATCCTCGCCCCCGCGCGCCAGCTTGTAGGCGCGCTCGCCGTCGATCCTGACGGCCGAAAACTTTGGCGGCACCTGCATGATCTCGCCGCGAAAGCCCTCAAGCGCTGCTTCGATCTCGTCATCCGTGGGGCGCAGGTCGCTTTCGGCGATCACCTCGCCCTCGGCGTCATCGGTATTGGTCGCCTGCCCGAGCCGGACGGTAAAGACATATGCCTTGAGCGCATCGGTCACATAGGGCACGGTCTTGGTGGCCTCGCCCAGCGCCACCGCCAGCAGGCCGGTCGCCGCCGGGTCCAGCGTGCCCGCGTGCCCCGTCTTTTTCGCCCGCAGCGCCCAGCGCACCTTGTTGACCACCGCGTTCGAAGTCCAGCCCGCGGGCTTGTCCACCACCAGCCAGCCGGAAATGTCGCGCCCCTTGCGTTTGCGTGCCATGACCTTCTCTCCAGTCGCCAGTCGCTCAGGCTCCGCCTGCTACAGCCGCCCGCCGGCTCAGTCAACCGCTTCCACCGTCGGGTCATCGCGGCTTTCGACCACGGCGATGATGGGGCCGAGGCGGACGCCCGGATCGTCGCGCCCGAGCGCGGGGGCGTAGAGGCGCGACACATTGCCGTCGAGATAGAGCGCATCGGGCAGGCCCAGGCGGTCGCGGAAGAAGCGGGCGAAACGGTGGAAGGTCACCGGCGCATCGGAGATGACAAAGACCGCGCGGCTGCCGTCGGCGCTGGTGCCCACGCCGTTGCGATAGTTGCGCGAAGTGCTGTCGGGGCGGAAGCGCGGGTGCAGCGCGCCGCCGATCACCAGCATCGGCCCGGACTGGCTGGCATGGCGGCAGGCGGGGCGGGCGGACCTGAAGGCATCGGCTTCCCAGACCCGCAGCCCGCCATCCGCCGCGCCGATGCAGAAGACGCCATTGGGCAGCAGGCCGAAATTGCCGTAGCCTCCGCCATCGGAAAGCGGCTTCTCCCGGCGGCCGTTCTCGATATAGAGCCCGACCGGGCTCCGGTCCGGGTGAAACATGCCCCCGTTCATGGCAAAGGCCAGCCGGGCACCGCCCAGGCTCTCCTCCACGGCGGCAAAGGAGCCCAGTATCTCCCCGTCCGCGCCCCGCAGGAACAGGCGCAGGTCCTCGCCGGCAAGAACTTCGCACAGGGAAAAGGGGGTGCCTTCGAATTCGTCGGTGCGGCAGGTGACGGCATTGGCCGGGGTCGCGAGGGCGGACAGGAAGACCGGAAACGGAAAGGCCAGGAGGGCGGCGCGTTTCATTCCTCGTCCCGATCCTCCGATCCTGCCCCGACATCCCGGCGTACGGCCTCTTGTGCCAGCAGGCGGCGGGTTTCCTCCATCCGGTCAAAGCTATCATCCGCGCGAAAGCGCAGCTCCGGGGTGTGGCGCAGTTTGATCAGCTTGCCGATCATCGCCCGGAGCCTCCCCTGCCGCTTCGCCAGCGCCTCGATCGCCTCGCGCTTGTGGCCGCCGCCGAGCGGCAGCACATAGACGGTGGCGATGCGCAGATCCGGCGAGACGCGCACTTCGCTGACCGTGATCGACATGCGGCTGATGTCGGGGTCATGCAGTTCGTCCTGCATCAGGATCCGCGCCAGGCTGCGCCGGATCTGCTCGCCGACCCGAAGCTGGCGCTGGGAGGGGCCGGAAGTGGTATCGAAGCGTCTGGAAGCCATGCGGGCGATGTAAGCGCGATTGCCCCGGGTTGCAAGCTTGGCTACACCGGGACCAGCAGCGAGAGGAGCGAAGATGAGCGATCTGCCGGGAATTGTGGTGATGGGCGTGTCGGGCCGGATGGGCGGCATGCTGGTGCGCGAAGTGACGGCAAGCCCCGCCGTGCAGCTGGCGGCGGCGCTGGAGCGGCCGGGGCATGACTGGCTGGGCCGGGATGTGGGCGAGGCGCTGGGGCTCGGCGCGCTCGGGGTGACGGTCGGCGACGATCCGCTGGAGGCCATCGCCGGGGCGCAGGCGGTGCTGGATTTCACCACGCCGGCGGCTAGCCTGGCCATGGCCGACCTCGCCGCCCAGGCGCGCGCGGTGCATGTGATCGGCACTACCGGCTTTGCGCCCGAAGACCTCGAGCGGCTCAAGCGCGCGGCGCGCCATGCCACCATCGTGCGGGCGGGCAACATGAGCCTCGGGGTGAACCTGCTGGTGCGCCTCACCCGCATGGTGGCCGAGGCGCTGGGCGAGGAGTTTGATGTCGAGATCGTCGAGATGCATCACCGCCACAAGGTCGATGCCCCCTCCGGCACCGCGCTGATGCTGGGCGAGGCGGCGGCCGAGGGGCGCGGGGTGCAGCTTGGCCGGGTCGCGGACCGGGGCCGCGACGGGCAGACCGGGGCGCGCAAGGCGGGCCATATCGGCTTTGCCGCCCTGCGCGGGGGCGACGTGGTGGGCGAGCATGACGTGATCTTTGCCGGCGAGGGCGAGCGGATCGTGCTGAGGCATATCGCGACCGACCGTGCCATTTTTGCCCGCGGCGCGCTCAGGGCCGCGCTTTGGGGGATCGACCGGAAGCCCGGCGAATACGACATGATGGACGTGCTGGGGCTGTAGGGGAGCGATTTTTCGCAGAAAAATCGTGCCTCCGGCGGGGATATTTCCGGCAAGAGGAAGGGTTCAGGCCGCCAGCCCCTTGGCCCCCATCTCGAGGAATTTTCGGCGCCGGGCCTTGCGCAGGCTGTCGCCTTTTGCGCGTTTCGTCAGCTTGGCCAGCTCTTCCTTCAGGGCCTTGCCGACCGCCTCGATGGTTTCTTCGCGCCCGCGCTGGGCGCCGCCGAGGGGCTCGGCGATGATCCGGTCGATGACGCCGAGGCGCTTGAGATCCTGGGCGGTGAGGCGCATGGCTTCGGCGGCTTCGCGCATCTTTTCGCCGTCCTTCCACAGGATCGATGCGCAGCCTTCGGGGCTGATCACCGAGTAGATCGCGTGCTCCAGCATCATCACCGTATTGGCAGTAGCGAGCGCCACCGCGCCGCCGGAGCCGCCCTCGCCGATGATGACCGAGATCATCGGGCTTTTCAGCGACAGGCATTTTTCCGTGGCGCGCGCGATGGCCTCGGACTGGCCGCGCTCCTCGGCGCCCTTGCCGGGATAGGCGCCGGGGGTATCCACGAGGGTGATGACCGGCAGGGAGAAGCGGTCGGCCAGATCCATCAGCCGGATCGCCTTGCGGTAGCCCTCGGGGCGGGCCATGCCGAAATTGTGCTCGATGCGCGACTTGGTGTCATGGCCCTTTTCGAGCCCGATCACCATCACCGGCACGTCGCCGAGGCGTGCGAGCCCGCCCATCACCGCCTGATCGTCGGCGAAATTGCGGTCGCCCGCAAGCGGGGTGTATTCGGAAAACAGCGCCTCGATGTAATCGCGGCAATGGGGCCGGTCCGGATGGCGCGCCACCTGGCATTTGCGCCAGGGGGTGAGGTTTTCGTAGAGCTGGGCCAGCATCGCCGCGGCCTTTTCGTCGAGCGCGGCTGCTTCCTTTTCGATGTCCAGATCGTCCTCGGCGGCGCGCGCCATGGCGCGCAACTCCTCGGCCTTGCCCTCGATTTCGGCAAGCGGCTTTTCAAACTCGAGATAGATGGACATGCGCCCTCCGTGACTGCTCCTGCCTATATGGCCAAGGGTGCGAGGCTTTGCAATATCGCAACTGAACGGCAAGCGTCCGGCGACTTCGCAAGACATGTCAATCCGCAACCCGCGGGGAGGGGGGCGGAAGCCGCGAGGCAACATGCCAATAGTTGTGACCTGCTCCCTAAAGAGCCCGCGCTTGCAGGTTGGCTCTGTCCAGGTTTTGGTCCGTGATGGACGGGCTGGCATGCTCCCATGGCGTCAGGCCACCCAGGTCCGAATGCGCGCGGCGGCGGGGAAAAAGGTGCAAACTTCGGACTTGATCTGAGGCTTTGGCGGAAAAGTCGCGCCCCCCGAGATCGCGCGAAATCCGACCGCCCCGGGCGAATCACTCCCGGTGATAGGGATTTCCCGCCAGAATCGTGGCGGCGCGGTAGAGTTGTTCTCCCAGCATCACACGTACCAGCATGTGCGGCCAGACCATGGCGCCCAGGCTCAGGCGGAAATCCGCCCGCTGGTACAGCGCCGCGTCCATCCCGTCCGCTCCGCCGATGACAAAGGCCGCATCGGCGCGCCCCTCGTCGCGCCAGCGCGCCAGCAGCCGGGCGAAATCGGGCGAGGAGATCTGCCTGCCGCGCTCGTCGAGCACACAGATCACCGCGCCCCGCGGCAATGCCCGGCCCAGCGCTCGCGCCTCGCCCGCCATCCCCCCTCTGGCCGCAACCTCATGCTCGCTGACCGGCCCCAGGCCCAGGGAGCGGCCAAGGCGTTCGAAGCGGTTCAGATAATCGTCCAGCAGATCGCGCCCGGGTCCGGCGCGCATCCGGCCAACCGCGCACAGATGCACCCGCATCAGGAGCCGGCCCTGCCCGTACCCGTCACGCCTCCCGCATCGGCCCACATTTTTTCAAGCTGATAGAATTCGCGCACCTCCGGACGAAACACATGCACGATCACATCGCCCGCATCGACCAGAACCCAGTCGCCCTGTTCCTTCCCCTCGAAGCGACAGACCACGCCCCGATCCCGCTTCAGCCGCTCGCCCAGCTTTTCCGCAATGGCCGCCACCTGCCGGCTCGAACGCCCCGAGCAGATCACCATGTGATCGGCCATCTCCGACTTGCCGGCAAGCGCGATGGTGACCATCGCTTCGGCCTTGTCCTTTTTCAGGGAGCGCAGAATGGCATCCAGCAATTCGCCCGCATTGTCCGCCGCGCTGCGCACATCTGTTGCGGCCGCCACGCCAGCCGCTCTTGCCGATCGAGACAGGGTCAGGTCCTCCATATGGTGCGCCGCTCGCCGGACGCCGGCGGACCCAGCCTAGCACTGCCCGGGCGCAACCTCAATCACCCTCGCGCCTCTACGGCGTTTGCGGGCCGGTTCCGGTCCTGCAAGACAGAAAGCCGCGCTGCCGCTGCCCTTTCATCTTTCCGCAAATACTCCCGCCGGAGGCGCGATCTTTCTCTGGAAAATCGTCCCCCTCACCGGCCCTCCCGATCGCCGAGAAGCCGCACTTCGCGCTGCGGGAACGGGATCGAGATGCCGTGCTCCTGAAACGCATCCCACAGCGCCAGGTAGACATTGCCGCGAATGTTGGTGAGCCCGCCGGTCGGGTCCTTGATCCAGAACCGGAGCTTGTATTCTATCGCGCTGTCACCGAAATTCACGATGTGACAGACCGGCGCCCTGGGCCTCTCCAGCACCCGGTCCACGCTCAGCGCCGCCTCGATGGCGATCTTTCGCACCTTGTGCGGATCGTCGCCGTAAGAGGTGCCAAACAGCACGTCGAGGCGCACATAGGGGCTGGTATGCGACCAGTTCACCACCTGCCCGGTGATCAGGTCTTCGTTGGGGATCAGGAATTCCTTGCCGTCGCGGGTGACCACGCTCACATAGCGCGCACCCAGCGAGTCGATCCAGCCGAAGGTGGAGCCCAAGGATATCACGTCGCCGGGTTTGATCGACTTGTCGAGCAGGATGATGATGCCGCTGACGAGGTTCGACACCACCTTCTGCAGGCCGAAGCCCAGCCCCACGCCGATCGCCCCCGAGAGCACCGCAAGGCCGGTGAGGTCGAGCCCGATCAGCTTCAGCCCGATGAAGAACGCCGCTCCGTAAAGCGCCACCTGCAGGAACTTGATCGCCAGCACCTGCATGGAGGGGGTGATGTCCCTGTTGCGCCTGATCCCGCTGGCGCCGCTGCGCGACAGGAAGCTGGCGACGAAGAACAGCACCCCCAGCACGAAGACCGACTGCACCAGCAGCCACAGGCTGACCCAGCTTTCCCCCAGTTGCAGC
Source organism: Paracoccaceae bacterium (assembly GCA_027045905.1). Lineage (GTDB taxonomy): Bacteria > Pseudomonadota > Alphaproteobacteria > Rhodobacterales > Rhodobacteraceae > JAAEUB01. The sequence goes on along the minus strand of JALTZY010000147.1, from coordinate 7,333 downwards.
CCGATCGAGTCGAGCAGCGTCTTCACCTCGTCGGTAAAGCCGGTAATGCTCAGCGTCACCCAGGCCCAGCCGGCATAGCGCACCGCCTGACGCAGAAAGCCGTTGCCGATCTGGCGGCTCACCGCGGCGATCACCAGCAGCGCAAGGACGAGATCGGCGAGGATCCCCAGCAGGTAGGAGCGGCTCGGCCAGGTCACCTCGCGCATCACCCAGACCGTCACCCACAAAAGCGCGACATAGAAGATTAGCCACAGCCGTCGATGAATCGAGATCAGCACCCGGTAGCGCCATTTGGGCCAGCCCTGGCGGCTGCGCATCCAGGCGTGCAGGCGCGGCGCCATCAGGCGGGCAAGCCCCCAGGCCAGCAGCGCCAGCCCTAGCGCGATCGCCACCTGATACGCATTCCACGGGCGCATCAGCCCGAGCACGAAATCCTGCACCTGGTCGAGCAGCGAAAATGCCGCCTCCTGGGCATCCGGCGCCAGCAGCACCGCCTCGGCGGCCGGATCGGCTCCGCCCTCTTGCGCGCCCTGTGCCGAGGCCTCGGCCACCGCCTCCAGCCCGCTTACCGCCTCGCCGCCCGCTTCTGCGCTCTCTTCCGCCATGGGACAAGATTTGCACGCTTTGCCCGGACCCGCAAGAAAGCCCGGCCTTGCAGCACAGCCTTCTGCCGTGTAAGCCTCGGCCCCATGGAACGCCTGTTCGACATCTGCGACCGCGCCCGGCTCTGCGAGCGCTTTTTCGGCGAGGCCCGCTCGGTGCTGGCGCGCCGGTGAGCGCGCGCCCCTTCCCTTCGCCAGCCACAGTTTCACCACCACGGGAGAGGACCGATGTCCCCCAAGACACTCTATGACAAGATCTGGGACGCCCACCTGATCGAAGACAGCGAAGACGGCTCCTCGCTGATCTATATCGACCGCCATCTGGTGCATGAAGTGACCAGCCCGCAGGCCTTCGAAGGGCTGCGCATGGCCGGTCGCAAGGTGCATGCGCCCGACAAGACCATCGCCGTGCCCGACCACAACGTGCCCACCACCGGCGACCGCAGCGCGGCAATCGAAAACGAGGAAAGCCGCATCCAGGTCGAGGCGCTTGACCGCAACGCCCGCGAAACCGGCATCCACTACTACCCGGTCGATGACATCCGCCAGGGGATCGTCCATATCGTCGGCCCCGAGCAGGGCTGGACCCTGCCCGGCATGACCGTGGTCTGCGGCGACAGCCACACCGCCACCCACGGCGCCTTCGGCGCGCTGGCCCATGGCATCGGCACCTCCGAGGTCGAGCATGTGCTGGCGACCCAGACGCTCATCCAGCAGAAGTCGAAGAACATGCGCGTGGAGGTGACAGGCCAGCTCCGGCCCGGCGTCAGCGCCAAGGACATCACCATGGCGATCATCGGCCAGACCGGCACTGCCGGGGGCACCGGGCATGTGATCGAATACACGGGCGAGGCGATCCGCGCGCTCTCCATGGAAGGCCGCATGACCGTGTGCAACATGGCCATCGAGGGCGGCGCGCGGGCCGGGCTGATCGCGCCCGATGAGGTGACCTTCGACTATATCAAGGGCCGCCCCCATGCGCCGAAGGGCGCGCAATGGGAGGCCGCGCTGGCCTGGTGGAAGACGCTGAAAAGCGATGAGGGCGCGCATTTCGACAAGGAAATCACCCTTGACGGCAGCGCGCTCGAGCCGCAGGTCACATGGGGCACGAGCCCCGAAGACGTGCTGCCGATCACCGGCGTGGTGCCGAGCCCCGATGATTTCGAGCCGGCCAAGGGCGAGGCGGTGAAGCGGGCGCTCGATTACATGGGCCTCGAGCCGGGCACGAAGCTCACCGATATCCCCATCGACGTGGTGTTCATCGGCTCCTGCACCAATGGCCGGATCGAGGACCTGCGCGCGGCGGCCGAGATCCTCAAGGGGCGCAAGGTGGCCGAGGGCGTGCAGGTGCTGGTGGTGCCGGGCTCGGGGCTCGTGCGCGCGCAGGCCGAGGAAGAGGGGCTTGACCGGATCTTCACCGAGGCCGGGGCCGAATGGCGCCTGCCCGGCTGCTCCATGTGCCTTGCCATGAACCCGGACCAGCTGAAGCCGGGCCAGCGCTCTGCCTCCACCTCGAACCGCAATTTCGAAGGCCGCCAGGGCCGCGGCGGGCGCACCCATCTGGTAAGCCCCGCCATGGCCGCCGCCGCCGCGGTGACCGGCCGGCTGAGTGATGTGCGGGATCTGATGTGAGCCTCGGGCGGGTAATTGCCCGCCCGAAAAAGTTTGAACTTTTGCTTGAGAGGCCCGAAAAAGTTTCAACTTTCGTAAAAACGCGCCGCGAAAGTTGAAACATTTTCAAACGGGCATTTCCGGCAAACCCGAAAGGACACAAGATATGGGCAAGTTTGAAAAAGTGGTCGGGGTGGCGGCGCCGATGCCGCTGATCAATATCGACACCGACATGATCATCCCCAAGCAGTTCCTCAAGACCATCAAGCGCAGCGGGCTCGGGGTGCATCTGTTTGACGAGATGCGCTATCTGGAGGATGGCTCCGAAAACCCGGATTTCGTGCTCAACAAGCCGGCGTATCGCGAGGCCGAGATCCTGATCGCCGGAGATAATTTCGGCTGCGGTTCCTCGCGCGAACATGCCCCCTGGGCGCTGGCGGATTTCGGCATCAGGGTGATCGTAAGCACCTCATTTGCCGACATCTTCCACAACAATGCCTTCAAGAACGGCCTGCTGCCCATCGTCCTGCCGCAGGAGCAGGTGGACATCCTCATGCGCGACGCCGAAAAGGGCGCCAATGCGCGCATGAGCGTGGACCTCGAAGCGCAGGAAATCACCACTTCCGACGGCCAGGTGATCGGCTTCGAGATCGACCCCTTCAGGAAGCACTGCCTGCTCGAAGGGCTCGACGATATCGGCCTGACCCTGGCCAGGAGGGAGGCGATCGAGGCTTTCGAGAGCCGCAATGCCCGGGAGCGCCCCTGGGTCTGACCCAACATCTCGGGGGTGGACCGGCCTCACCCCCGAAATCTGCCGCAATTTCGCCCCAATGATGCAATCCTGCACCATATCCTCCCCCATCCCCGGCAAATGAAAAGCCTCGCAAAACAAACTCTTGCGCTGCGTTCTCAATTTGGGCAAAATTGTGACGAAGACGAGGCAGTCCGCCCGGGTGGCGGGGTCAAACTGGAAACGGGGCATTACAAGAACGGCCCGCCAGGTTGAGGAAAAGGCAGTGCTATCAAGACTTCCCGGCGCCCTTTTGCGGGCCGTACTGGTGATCGTGATGATCGTCTCGCCGGCGCTCCTGGTCCCCGGAACCGGCGCCGAAACGATACAGATCGTTGCCCTGTTCGCGCTGCTCGCGGGCGTGATGGTGGTGTTCGAATACGCCTCGGCCTATCCGGGCCTGGTCGAGTTTCGCGACGCGCCCCCTTTCAACCGCATCCGCTTCGCCAGCCTCTTTGCCACCCTCTTCCTGCTCTCTCTCGTGGTGCGCGGCACCCATGCCACTTCGGACCTGACCCGCCTGGTCCAGCTGGTGGGGACGCGTATCGGCGAGACGATCGACTTTGCCTATTCGCCGGTGCACCTGGTGGTGCTGATGCTGCCGGCCGAGGCGCCCGAGCAGACCGTGGCGCTGTTGCGCAGCGCCGCCGGGGTGGCATATCTCATCTCGCTGATTTCCCTGGCCGTCTTCCTGATCGCCCTGAGGTTGACGAACTGGCCCAACACCCGCGGCGCCTTCAATGTCTGGGTCAACATGCCCACCTTCGATCCCACCGCGGGGGGCGATGTGATCTACCGGCTGGAGCGCGACGCGCTGATCAACATCGCCTTGGGCTTCCTGCTGCCCTTCCTCACCCCGGCCCTGGTCACGGCGGCGGGCAGGCTGTTCGGTACCATCTCCATCACCGACGACCACACGATGATCTGGACCCTGACCGCATGGGCCTTCCTGCCGGCCTCGCTGTTCATGCGCGGCATGGCCATGAGCCGGGTTGCCGGCATGATCCGGGCCGAGCGCGCGCGCCGGGAAACGGAAGACGAAGAGCCCTCGGCGTGGCAGCCCGCCTGACCCGCGCCCTCCTCTGCGCCCTGCTGGCGATGCTGGCGGCAGCGGCGCCAACACCGCTCAGCGCCGAAACCCTGCGAATCGCCACCTGGCACGCCGGCCTGTCGCGCGATGGCCCCGGCCTGCTGCTGCGTGACATCCTGCGCGGAAAGGACCCGCAGATCGCCGCCGCCCTGCGTGTGATCGCGGCGGTGGATCCCGATATCATCCTGCTGCTGGATTTCGATTACGATCATGGGAACCGGACGCTTGCAGCCTTTCGCGATGCCCTGACGGCGGCGGGGGGGGCGGAATATCCGCACCTGTTCGCCCGCCTGCCAAACAGCGGCATGGCCACCGGGCTCGACATGGACAATAACGGCCGCCTCAACGAGCCGCGCGATTCCCAGGGCTACGGGCGCTTCACCGGCCAGGGCGGCATGGCGATACTATCGCGTCTGCCGATCCTTGCCGAAGAGGCGCGCGACTTCAGCGCCTTCCTGTGGCGCGACCTGCCCGGTGCCCTGCTGCCGCGCAAGGCTGACGGCAGCCCTTTCCTGAGCCCCGAGGTACAGGCGGTGCAGCGTCTGTCCTCGGTCGCTCACTGGCAGGTGCCGGTGCGTCTGCCCGGGGGCGGGCGGCTGAACCTGCTCGCCTTCCATGCTACCGCCCCGGTCTTCGACGGTCCCGAAGACCGCAACGGCAGGCGCAATCACGACGAGGTGATGTTCTGGCTGCTGCTGTTCGACGGCGCCTTGCCCTTCGCACCCCCCGCACCTCCCTTCGTGATCCTTGGAGATGCCAATCTGGATCCCGAAGCCGGCGAGGGACGGAGAAGCGCCATCGCCGCGCTGCTCGCCCACCCCGCCCTGCAGGATCCGCGCCCGACCTCCCGGGGCGGCGCGCAGGCGGGAGATGCCACCGATACGGTGGACTGGCCGGAACCGGAGCCCGGCAATCTGCGGGTCGATTACGTGCTGCCCTCCGCCGGGCTGCGCGTGAGCGGCAGCGGGGTGTACTGGCCCGCAGCGAACGAGCCCGGAGCCCGGGACGCGGCCCTGGCCTCGGCGCACCGGCTGGTCTGGGTCGATCTGGCGCTCCCCGCCCCCCCGCCATGAGGCGCGGGCCGGCCGGACAGGCGCCGCCGACAGCGCCGGGGGCTTCGCGCCCCCGGACCCCCGCGGGATATTTGCGGCAAGAGGAAGAGGGGGCGGATTTTCGGATTTCGTCCGGAGCAGGCGAGATTTGGCCGGATGGCCAAAAAGGCCTTGTGAATCGTCTTCCTTTGGCTAGCATCCGCTCATGCCTGCTGCAAACGGCATTCCAGCAATCAGGGAGGAAAACATGTGTGACATATGCGTGATGAACGCGGTGAAGACGAAGATGCTGTCGCGGCGCAATTTCTTCAGGTCGGCGGCGGGCGGGGCGCTGGCGGCCGCGGCCGGCACCGGTCTGGCAGGGGCGGCTTCGGCGGCCGGTCACGGGGGCGGTACGGGCATGGTTCCTGCCGATCTGACCCATACCTATGATGCTGATTTTCCCACCTATTTCGGCAAGCCGGGGATTTCGACCGAGCAGAATTTCAACTTTGCCGAGCACGGCTTCAACCTCAAGACCCTGACCCTCAACGAGCATACCGGCACCCATATCGACGCGCCGCTGCATTTCTCGGCCGATGGCAACTCGGTCGATGAAATCCCGGTGGAAAGCCTGGTCGCGCCCCTTTGCGTGATCGACATAAGGGAGCGGGCGGCCGAAAACCCCGATGCCCAGGTCTCGCCCGACGACATCAAGGCCTGGATCGCCGAGCATGGCGAGATCCCGGCGGGGGCCTGCGTGGCGATGAATTCGGGCTGGGACAAGCATGTGAATTCCGACAAGTATCGTAATGCCGATGCGGAGGGTGTGATGCATTTCCCGGGCTTTCACATCGAGGCCACGAAGATGCTGATGGAAGAGACCGGCGCCACCTCCATGGCGGTGGATACGCTTTCGCTCGACCATGGCCCCTCGACCGATTTCGTCACCCATTATGCCTGGCTCCCTTCGGGGCGCTTCGGCATCGAGAACATCGCCAATCTCGACGCGGTACCTGCTGCCGGCGCCACGCTGGTGATCGGCGCGCCCAAGCATCGCGGCGGCACCGGCGGGCCGGCCCGCATCATCGCGCTGATCTGACCGGCAGGCGAGTCACCCGTGGCGGTCCGGTCGCCACGGGTCTCGAGGAAGCGTAAAATGGCCGTACTTACCCCACCCCCGGACCCCGAAAGCGATCCGCGCGTACGCGCGGTCTTCGACGATATCCGCGCCACGCGGGGCAGCGATTTCATCAACAATATCTGGCACTACCTCGCCGCCGATCCGGCGCTGCTCGAGCGCACCTGGCGCGAGATCAAGGAGGTCATGGCGACGCCTTCGAGCCTTGATCCGCTGACCAAGGAGCTGATCTATCTGGCCGTCTCGGTGGCGAACAATTGCGCTTATTGCGTCCATTCCCACACGGCGGCTGCGCGCGCCAGGGGGCTGACCGACGAACAGCACGCCGAGTTCCTGCAAATCGTCGCTCTCGCGACGAAGACCAACGCGCTTTCCAATGCCCTGCAACTGCCGGTCGATGATGTATTCCGTGCCGAAAAGGCGCCGGGGGAGGGCTGAGATGGGGTTTGCAATCGCCGCCGCCGAGCCGGGCGGGCCGGAGAAGTTGACAGCCGTCAGCCTTGAGGAGAGCAGCCCCGGCCCTGGCGAAGTCGCACTGCGCCACACGGCGATCGGGGTCAATTTCATCGACACCTATTTTCGCTCCGGCCTCTATCCCTGGCCGGTGGAGAAGGACTTGGTGCTGGGCGCCGAGGCGGCGGGCGTGGTCGAGGCGGTGGGCGAGGGGGTCGAGGGCTTTGCCCCCGGCCAGCGCGTCGCCTATACCCTGCCCCACGGGGCTTATGCGACCCGCCGCGTGGTCGAGGCGCGCCACCTTGTCGTCCTGCCCGAGAGCGTCAGTGACGAGGTCGCCGCGGCGGCGATGCTCAAGGGGCTGACCGCCTATTACTTGCTGCACCACTCCCATGCGGCGAAAGCGGGCGACACGGTGCTGTTTCACGCCGCCGCCGGGGGCGTCGGGCTGCTGGCAGGCCAGTGGCTTGCCCACAAGGGCGTGCGTGCCATCGGCACGGCGGGCGGGCCGGAGAAATGCGCGCTCGCCCGCGCCCATGGCTACGCGGAGGTGATCGACTACCGGCGCGAGGATTTCACCGAGCGGGTACGCGAGATCACCGGCGGGGCGGGGGT
>JALTZY010000146.1 GCA_027045905.1 Paracoccaceae bacterium | reverse complement strand
CTGCGGCCACCATCGGTGATGATCTCAACATCGGACATGAGCATATGCTTAAGCCTGTGCCTAAGCCTCCAGGTTCAGGCTCAGCTGTCCGGTCGAAATGGGGGCCAGTTCAATTTGAGGTAGGAATGCTCGCGGCCGGAAGTGTGCGGTGTGCGCAATTTCGCGCACACTTAAGTGGCAACTGGAAACCAATCGGTTTCCACTTCTTGCGTCCGGCCTTTGATTTCATTACCTTTTTCTGCCATAATTGGTGTCAAAACAGCATTCACCCCACCAACCCCCCGAAAAGTCTCAAACCTGATGAGATGGCAAAATCATAACCCATTGAAAAACCAGGTTAAAAACTCCTCCGGTTCAAGCCTGATGAGAGTTTTCATTAATGGGCCCTGAGCCTAAAGCCCGATCAGCACCGCTTCGTGCCGTTTTACCACCGGGCGGGCAACCTTGTAGTCTTCCAGCGCGAGGCGGCCCTCCAGCTCCGGGAAAAGCTCGTATATTTCTGCGCGCTGGTCCTCGCCAAGCCCGCCCATCACATAATCGCCGGGCTGGAAGCTCTCGCTCCAGCAACCGTCGGCATTGATGATCTCGTGGCGGTCAAACATCAGGTGGATATAGGTGACCTGCGAAACCTGCGCCCGCTCGATCCCGGGCCGGCCCACCAGGTGCTTGGCCGCGGCCAGCACCTCGCGCTCGCCGAAGAGCTGCCAGTTGCCCGCATCGGCCATCAGCATCCGGTGATTGGGACTGACCAGCATGTCGCGCGCGGGCATGTCGCCGCCCAGCGCACCCTTGCGGATCAGGACCGGCGCCAGATGTGGCGCGCGGCCGAGCCAGCGGCGGTCCACATGGCGACGGCCGATCCAGCGGATCTCCTGATAGCCGCAGTCACGGGTGATGACCTTGTCGCCTTCGCGCAGTTCCTCGATCGGGCGCGCGCCCCTGCCCGTAGCGATCAGGCTGCCGGGGGTGAAGCAGGGCACGATCTCCTCGATATTGCTGAAAGTCAGCGAGCCGGTGACATTGCCGCTCGCATCGAGGAAGTCGATGGTGCCGTTCTCGCTGTTGGCCGGGTTGTAATTGACGTGATAGGGACCGGCGCCGGTCATGTCGATCACGTCGTGATCCACGCCGGTCTCGCCGCCGTCGATCACGTCGCCCGCGGTGACGTTGACGAAGGTATCCCGGTCCGCGCCGCCGCTCATTACATCGGCGCCCGTACCGCCGTCCAGCGTGTCGTCTCCATCTCCACCTGTCAGAACGTCGGAACCGATGCCCCCGCTCAGCGAATCGCTACCCGCGCCGCCTTGCAGGTCATCGCCGCCCTCGCCGCCCGACAGCGTGTCATCGCCAGCCTCGCCAAGCACGGTGTCATCGCCGTCCTGGCCCTGCAGGCTGTCGTTGCCGGCACCGCCGAAGAGCTCGTCATCGCCGGTCCAGCCCTGGACCGTATCATCGCCGTCCCCGGCATGGACCTCGTCATTGCCGAAGCCCGCATTGATGGTGTCATTGCCGGTGCCCGCCTCGATGATGTCATCGTCGCCCACCTCGCCGGGCAGGCGGGCGTCGCCATTGTCGATCACATCGCCATCGGCATCCACATAGTCGAAGCCGATCGTGTCGTCGCCGGCGGTGCCGGAGACGATCCCGTCCGGTGCCGGCGGTATCCCCATCGCCTCGAGCGCGGCGGGATCGATGACATCGGCGGGCGCAACCCCGATCAGGGTGATGCTCTCGCCGCCGGGGAAGCTCAGCACCGCATTGCCGTTGCCATCGTCGCTCACGGCCACGTCTTCGGTGGTGACCGGGGTGGTACCGCCATCGCGGGTCAGGCCCGAGACATCCAGCTGATCGTGGCCGGTCCAGGTACCATCGCCATTGTCCGTAGGCGCGGCAAACTGCTCCACCCGCTCCGCGCCGCCCAGATCGGTCATTACCAGCGTATCGGTACCGGCGCCGAGAATGATATGCTCTATCCCGTTGTAATCGGCGGTATAGGTACCGTCGGTAAAGGTGCCCTCGCCCGGATTGACGGCGGTGAGGTCGATGGTCAGATCGTCCGTAACACCGCTGAGGTCCAGCGTATCGCCCAGCGTCTCCCCCTGATCCTCGCCGGAGATGGAGTCGCTTCCGAAGCCGTTTTCGATGATGAAGGTATCGTCGCCATATCCGCCCCAGAGGTAATCGTCGCCCTCGCCATCGCCGCCGGAATATATCGTGTCATTGCCCCAGGAGCCGCGCAGGAAGTCATTGCCGGCACCGCCATGCAGTACGTCGTTGCCGTGGTCGCCGTTTACCCAGTCGTCGCCGTCGCCGCCGTAAAAGGTATCGTTGCCCGAACCCATCTCGGAGTGATCCGCCCCGGCGCCGCCATAGATGGTGTCATTGCCCTCGTCGCCGTTGATCTCGTCATCGCCGGCATCGCCGTAGAGCACGTCATCGCCGAAGCCGCCGGAGATGAAGTCATCGCCCTCGCCGCCATGCACCTCGTCATTGCCCAGCCCGGCAAAGACCGTGTCATTGCCGCCATAGGCCTCGATCACGTCGTCGTCATTGCCCGCCGAATTGTCGCCATGATCCACCATGTCCCCTTCGGGGTCGCCGGTATAGGTGTCGTCGATCGTATCGTCCCCGGTGGTACCCTCCACGATCTCGTCCGGAAGCGGTGCCGAGGCAAGGCTGATGTCGCCAAGCCCGATCATGCCGGTATTGGCCGCGCTTTCGCCATTGTCGAACGTCACCGACAGGCTGACGATCGGCCCGGCAATGCTGACCGTGACCGAATCCGGCGCGCCCGCAGTCTCGACCCCGCCACTGGCATTGCCATCGGCATCGACCGTATTGCCCGAAACCGTATGCAGCCCGCCCAGATCGGAAAAGCTCACCGGCACCTGATCGCCGGCGGCATTGGTGGCGATGATCGTCACCCGGTCGTCCCAGCCGCCACCCTGATCCACGTCGAACAATTCGAACGAAAGATCCCGCACCGGCGCGTCAAAGGTCAGGGTGGTGGTGACCGGCTCGGTCAGCCCGCTGACCCACAGCACCTGTTCCGGCGGCGTACCGAAGCTTGTCACATTGCCTGTCCGCCCGGCGCTGTTGGTCGAGGTGGCGATGGTCACGCCCAGCGCATCCGTGCCCGATCCCAGCGTATAGGTCCCGTTCGCGCTGGCGCTTGACCAATCCAGCAGATAATTCGCCATGGCGTACCCTTTCGTCACTTCACATTTCGGAAGCGAAGCGCATTCACCGCCCCTTCTGGAAGCATTGCACAGCATATGGAAAAATCCGGTTAGAATAAGGCGGCGAATTGGAAACAAATTGGCCCTGATGCGCTGTCATTCCTGCGCCGCAATCCAGTCGCGAAAGGCTGCCAGCGGCGGGAAGGCGGCCCCGGCCCGGGGCCAGATCAGCCAGTAGGCGCCAATCCGCGCCGGGCGGGCTGAGCAGCCTTCCCGCCTGCAGGTCGCCCGCCACCATCCAGCCCGGCAGAAGCGCAGCGCCCAGCCCCGCCAGCGCCGCCTGCTGCATGGTGGCAAACTGGTCGAATACCATCCCGGCGCGCGCCTCCCCCTCCAGCCCGTGCAGGTCGAACCTCTGCCGCCACGCCCTGCGGCGACTCTCCAGGTGCAGGAGCGGCAGGCGGGCGATGTCCGCGACCCCGATCGGGCCTCCCCCTGCCAGCGAAGGCGCCAGCACCGGTGACACGGAATAAATTGGCGCGCAACCTGTATTCTTGACCTTCTGGAGCGAGATGATTTCTGTCTGAATCGCATCAGGGATTTCAATCGCGGATTTTTCTGATTCTTTTTCTGATTCACTGTCTCCATCCACAGGATGGAGGGTTGAGGCGTGGGCGGAGCGATATCGATGGA
>JALTZY010000145.1 GCA_027045905.1 Paracoccaceae bacterium | reverse complement strand
TATCGAGGCTTTCCTCCAGCACGGCGGGGCGGGCGCCGCTTTCCGCCCGCCCCGCCGTGCTGGAGGAAAGCCTCGATACGGGGCTGGAGAACCCGGCCCTGGCCATGGGGCTCAACGGCCTCTCGGACTGGTCCGTACAGCACCCCTTCGTCGATATCTTCAAGACCGCGCGCGGCTGGATCGGTCACCGGGAGGGCGAATGGGGCGCCTGGCGCCAGGATGATCTGATCGCCCTGGGCCTCCTGAGCGCCGACGGCTGGCCCATCGCCCTGCCCGAGGGCGCCACCCATCTCGAAGCCCTGATTCTCACCGATCAGCCTCCCGAGACGCAGGCCGAACTTGCCGGGCGCTACCGTGTCACCTGGAAGGGCACCGGTACGCTGCGCATCCTCGGCCGGGCGCGCAAGGTCTCGATCGGCGACCATGAGGCGTGGTTCTCCTACACGCCCGGCGACGGCTCCATCGCCATTGCCATCCTCGAGACCGACCCGGACGGCAGCGGTGACTTCATCCGCGACATCTCCGTGGTGCGCGAGGAGCAGATCCCGCTCTTCGAAGCCGGGGCGGTGTTCAACCCGGACTGGCTCGCGGTCGTCTCCGACCTGCGCGCCATTCGCTTCATGGACTGGATGCAGACCAACAATTCGCCCCTTTCGCGCTGGGAGGATCGGCCCAGGCCGTCCGACGCCTCCTGGAGCACGCGCGGGGTGCCGCTGGAGATCATGGTGCAGCTGGCCAACGAGATCGGAGCCGATCCGTGGTTCAACATGCCGCATATGGCAGATGACGACTATATCCGCCGCTTTGCCGAATATGTGCGCGACCATCTGGACAGACACCTGATCGCCCATGTGGAATATTCCAATGAAATGTGGAACTTCCTGTTCGGGCAGACCATCTGGGCCGAAGCGCAGGCCCAAGCGCTCTGGGGCGCGGCCGCCGAGGGCGAGGGCTGGTTGCAATATGCCGGCAAACGCGCCAGCGAAGTGATGCGGATCTGGACCGATGTCTTCGCCGCCGAGGCCGAAACCCGCCTCAGGCGCATCGCCGCCGTGCATACCGGCTGGCCGGGGCTGGAAGCGGCCTTCTTCGAGGCGCCGCTCTGGCGCGAATCCACCCCCGACACCCCCGCCCCGGCCGATACTTTCGATGCCTATGCGGTTTCGGGATATTTCGGGCTGGAACTGGGCAGCGACGAGATGGCCGAGACCGTGCGCGGCTGGATCGGCCTGCCGGACGATGCGGGCATTGCCGAAGCCGCCCGCGCCCTGCGCGAAGGCTCGCTCAGGCAACTGCTCGACGAACTCTACCCCCACCACGCCCGCGCCGCCGCCCGATACGGACTCGATCTGGTCATGTACGAAGGCGGCACCCATGTGGTCGGCAGCGGCGCCCAGCGGGACGACCCGGCCTTCGAGGCCTTCTTTCGCCGGCTGAACTATTCGGACGAAATGGCCCTGCTCTACGACGAGCTCCTGACCGGCTGGCGGGCGGCGGGCGGCACTCTGTTCAATGCTTTCGTCGATGTCGCCCGTCCCACCAAATACGGCGCCTGGGGCGCCCAGCGCTGGCTCGGCGACGAAAATCCACGCTGGCAGGTGCTGGCCGAATACAATGCCGCCGGCGCCGATTGGGAGAGCCGCGCCCCGGGCTCCTTTACCCATGGCATCCTGCGCCTCGGGGGGGAAGGGGCCGATGTGCTGCAGGGCACTCCCAAGCCCGACACGCTGATCGCCGGGCCGGGCGATGACATCCTGGTCAGCAATGGCGGCGGCGACCACCTCAATGGCGGCGAAGGCTTCGATATCGCGATCCTCGGCGCCAGCCCCGAAGCCTATACCTTCTCCACCCGGGGCGGTCGCCTGCTCGCCACAGGGCCGGACGGCACCACCAGCCTGTTCGGCGTGGAGATGCTGCAATTTGCCGGTGCCCCCGGAGAAATCCTCGAAACGGCCGCCCTGCCGTAAGGCCCGGGCCTGCCGCTCCCCGGCAAGCGGCATTGTCGGGGAATATTCTCGGGGAATATATGAAGCCTCCGGCCCGCGTTCCGTGATCCGCTCCGACAGAATGGCGCAAACCCGTGCATATGCCTGCCGCGGTCGGCGGCAAGCCCGGCGCGCGCCAGTCCGGTGACGCGCCGACGGCGCGGTTCGAAGGGCCGTGCATTCCGGCAAGCCTCCGACCGCTCAGAAACCGAACAGATTCACCTCCCCCACCGCGCGGCGGCGGAATTCCGCCTCGTCCGCCTCCGGTTGCCAGCCCAGCAGGCGCTTGGGCCGGCTGTTGTCGAAGCGCGCGTAATGGGCGCGACTCTTCCAGTCGGCGAGCGAAGGCCGGATCGCCCCGGCCCTGCGCAGGGCGTATTTCTTGAGCGCATATTTTACCTGATCGGCGGCCCAGAAGCCCAGCATGTGGCCGGAACTGACCCGGATCCGCGCCCCCCAGACCGCGTGGATCGCGTCGAAATAGTCCCGCGCGCTCCAGATCGGCTCGCCCACGAGGTTGAAGCTCTCGCCCAGCGCCGCCGCCTGCGTGCCCATGCGGATGAGGCCATCCACCACATCGTCGATCAGCACGAAAGGCAGGATATGGCGCCCGTTGCCCCACAGCCGCACCGCGCCCGCGCCATGCCAGCGGCCGATCCCCCAATGCTGGAGCGGCCCGTATCGCCCCAGCACGATGCCGGGCCGGGCGATGCTCAGCGGCAGGCCCGCCTCGCGGTGCATCCGCAGCAGCCGGCGCTCGCATTCGGCCTTGGAGCGGGCATAAATGTTGCGGCCATCCATGTCTGTGCCAAAGCCCGTCGCCTCGGTGATGCGCGCGCGCGGGTCCGACATGTCGTAGCTGGCGATGGTGCCGGTATAGATCAGCCGCCCGACCCCGGCGGAAAGCGCGGCGCGGGCGATGCGCTCGGCGGTGGCGACGTCGTTCTTCAGCGCCGCTTCCCAGGTCTTGTCCAGCGATTTGGCGAGATTATAGACCAGCTCCGCCCCTTCCATCGCGCCGCGCAACGCGGCCTCGTCGCCGAGGCTCACCGCCACGGTCTCGACCCGCTCCGGGAGGTCGCCAAAGGGGCCGAAGGCCCCGCGCGAAAGCACCCGCACATCGCGCCCCGCCGCCACCAGGCCGCGCACCAGGTGCTGGCCGATGAAGCCGGTGCCGCCGATCACCACCGCCGAGGGGTCCGGCTTGCGGCGGCGGCGCTTCTTCGCCGGCGCGGGGGCCTCCGGCAGCAGCGCCAGCGCCGCCTCGATCGCCTCGATCACCTCGCACCCGGCTTCGGCCGAGAAGCGCCCGTCGGGCGCGCCCGCGACAATGCCGCCGTAAAAGCCGCGCATCGTGTTGAGGAAACTCAGCCCGTAGGGCGAGCGGCGGTTGAGCGAAGCGACCTGCCGCGCGGCATTGACCATGCCTTCGCGCAGGTGCTGGCCGGCCAGCGAAAGCTCTCTGACCAGCGGGTTGACCACCAGATCGAGGCTGTTTTCGCCCGATACGACCAGCGTATCGGCCCCGTAATCGAGCCGCGCCCGCCCGCTCGAGCCGCGCACCACCAGCGCGCGGTCGTCGGTTACCTCGACGGTCGAGAGCAGGAATGTCACCTCCACCCCGCCCGCGCGCGCCAGGATGCGCCAGCTCTGCGGCAGCACCGGCCCGTTGCCGGGCAGGGCGATGTCGTGGCCGGTCTCCACCGCCAGCACCTCGATGGGGCCGAACAGATCGCGCGCGAAGGCAAACAGGTGCGGCCCCAGTTCCAGCAGCAGGTTGCGCCGCTCGCGCAGAAACCACAGCCCGAACGGCCCCGAGCGCAGCGGGGCGAGCGGCAGGTGCCAGTGCACTTCCGCCGAGGATATCCGCCCCAGCGCGCCCTCCGCCAGCAGCCGCCTGAGGCGCGT
>JALTZY010000144.1 GCA_027045905.1 Paracoccaceae bacterium | reverse complement strand
GTGGACGGGCGGGAAGGAAGGGGCGGGGGGTGGTCTCAGAACTGATCCTCGTATTTCTTGGCCATGTCCTCGATGTTTTCCGGCGGCCATTCCTCGACATCCATGCCCAAGTGCAGCCCCATGCCGGAGAGCACTTCCTTGATCTCGTTCAGCGACTTGCGGCCGAAATTCGGCGTGCGCAGCATCTCGGCTTCGGTCTTCTGGATCAGGTCGCCGATATAGACGATGTTGTCGTTCTTCAGGCAGTTCGCCGAGCGCACCGAGAGCTCGAGCTCATCCACTTTCTTCAGCAGAAGCGGGTTGAACTCGAGGCCGTCATCCTCGGCCTCGCGACCGGTGGTCTCGGGCTCTTCGAAGTTCACGAAGATCGAAAGCTGGTCCTGCAGGATGCGCGCGGCAAAGGCGACCGCATCCTCGGGGGTAACGGAGCCGTCGGTCTCGACCTTGAGCGTCAGCTTGTCATAGTCGAGCACCTGGCCCTCGCGGGTGGGCTGCACGTCGTAGGAGACCTTGCGCACCGGCGAATAGATCGCGTCGATCGGAATGAGGCCGATGGGGGCGTCTTCGGACTTGTTCTTGTCGGCGGCGACATAGCCCTTGCCGGTATTGACCGTGAGCTCCATGTAGAGGTCGGCGCCCTCGTCGAGGTGGCAGATGACATGATCCTTGTTCAGGATCTCGATGCCGGCGTTTTCGGAGATGTCGCCGGCGGTGACCACCATCGGCCCCCTGGCGGCGATCGACAGGCGCTTGGGGCCCTCGACCTCCATGCGGATCGCCACGCCCTTGAGGTTCAGCACGATATCGGTGACGTCCTCGCGCACGCCGGCGACGGACGAAAATTCGTGCAGCACGTTGTCGATCTGCACGCTGGTAATGGCCGCGCCCTGCAGGGACGACAGCAGCACCCGGCGCAGGGCGTTGCCCAGCGTCAGGCCGAAGCCGCGCTCCAGCGGCTCGCAGACGATGGTCGCCTGGCGCGCAGGCTCCGTGCCCGGCCTGACGTCCAGCTGCGTCGGCTTGATCAGTTCGGCCCAGTTCTTGTGGATCATGAAACCCTCCATTCCTGTCCTGTCCCCATGTCCGAAGGTCAGGACGCCCGAGGTTGAAATGCAGCGGGCGCGGCAGGCGGCGACCTCCGCGCCCGAAAACCACTCAGACCCGGCGGCGCTTGGGCGGCCGACAGCCGTTGTGGGCGATCGGAGTCACGTCGCGGATCGAGGTGATGTTGAATCCCACCGCGGCCAGCGCGCGCAGGGCGCTTTCGCGACCCGAGCCCGGACCCTGCACCTCGACTTCGAGGGTCTTGACGCCGTGCTCCTGGGCCTTCCTGCCCGCATCTTCAGCGGCCATCTGCGCCGCATAGGGCGTGGACTTACGCGAGCCCTTGAAGCCCACCGTGCCGGCAGAGGACCAAGCAATGGCGTTGCCCTGCACGTCGGTGATCAGGATCTTGGTATTGTTGAACGAAGAGTTCACATGCGCAACGCCGGTGGCGATGTTCTTGCGCTCCTTGCGGCGAACCCGTGTCTTGTCGCGTGCCATCTCTGTGCCCCCTTACTTCTTCTTGCCGGCGATCGGCTTGGCCGGCCCCTTGCGGGTGCGGGCATTGGTATGGGTGCGCTGGCCGCGCACCGGCAGGTTGCGGCGGTGACGCAGGCCACGGTAGCAGCCCAGATCCATCAGGCGCTTGATATTCATCTGCACCTCGCGGCGCAGGTCGCCCTCGACCGTGTAATTGGCGTCGATATGCTCGCGAATGGCCAGAACCTCGGCGTCGGTCAGCTCGTTCACGCGGCGGGATTCGTCGATATTGACCGCCTCGCAGATCTTTCTGGCCGAAGCATGGCCGATTCCGGTGATATAGGTGAGGGCGATGGGGACCCGCTTGTGAGTCGGGATGTTCACGCCGGCAATACGTGCCACGTTTTCTTTCCTTTCGTTGCGGTTCCGTAATGCCGGAACCTTTTTTCACAACTGAAGCCCGCCGGAACTCTCCCGCGGGCCCTGGCTGAATTCTCGTTTCGGAGACGGGTGGCGACGGAGCGCGTCCCGATTCCCGCCATCCCCGCAGGGATGAGTCGCAGTAAAGGGGTTTTTGCGGCGCGTCAAGGGCTTTGTCCGGCGGGCGATCCGCCCACCTCCGGCGCTTCCGCGCCCTCCGCCGGCCCCCGGCCTTCAGCCTTCCAGCACCGCCCGTATCTCGGCTGCAACCTCGTCGATCTCGCCCATGGCGACGACCGGGCGGAGCTTGTCCTTGCAGAAGTAATAGCCAATGAGCGGCGAGGTCTTCTTGTAATATTCCATCAGCCGCGTACGCAGGCTTTCCTCGTTGTCATCGGCGCGGCGGGTGAATTCGCTGCCGCCGCATTCGCCGCACTTGCCGTCTGCCGGGACCGGCCTGGAGATGTCGTTATAGACCTCGCCGCACCGGGCGCAGGTGGAGCGCGCCGTGATGCGCTGCACGAGGGCGTCGTCGTCCACGCTCATCTCGATCACCGCATCCAGGCTCTGGCCACGCTTTTCCAGCAGCCGGTCCAGCGCCGCCGCCTGGGCCAGGGTGCGCGGGAAGCCGTCGAAGATGAATCCCCCCTCGGAGCCCTTCTCCAGTTCTTCCTCGATCAGGCCGATCACGATGTCATCGGTAACCAGCTTGCCCGCATCCATGATCGCGGCGACCTTCCGGCCCATTTCGGTGCCCGAATTGCGCGCCGCACGCAGCATGTCGCCGGTGGAGAGCTGCTTCATCCGGCGCTCTTCGACGAGAATGCGTGCCTGGGTGCCCTTGCCCGCGCCCGGCGGTCCGAGGAGAATGATGTTCATCGCGACAGATCCCTACTTGCGCACCGGTTTACGGCGCCCCCTGCCCCGGCGCCTGCTGCCGCCGCCACGCAGCTGCGACTTCTCGATCAGCCCCTCGTACTGGTGTGCGAGCAAATGGCTCTGCACCTGGTTGATCGTGTCCATGGTCACGCTGACCACGATCAGCACCGAAGTGCCGCCGAAGTAGAACGGGACCGCGAACTCGCTACGCAGAAAGTCCGGCAGCAGAACCACCGCCGCGAGATAGGCCGAGCCGACCACCAGCAGGCGCGTAACGACGTAATCGAGATATTCCGCGGTCTTCTTGCCCGGTCGGATACCCGGGATGAAGCCGTTCTGGCTCTTCAGGTTGTCTGCGACATCATCCACCTTGAAGCTCACCTCCTTCGTGTAGAAGAAGGTGAAAAAGACCGTCATGCCCCCGTAAAACAGCAGGTAGAGCGGCTGACCGGGGCCGAAATAGGCAAGGATCGCCGACATGACCGGCCCGGACTGACCGGAGCTGAAGGTGCTGATCGTGGTCGGCAGAAGCAGGAGCGCCGAAGCGAAGATCGCCGGGATCACGCCGGCCGGGTTGACCTTGATCGGCAGGTGGGAAGAGCCGCCGTCATAGACCTTCATGCCCACCTGACGGCGCGGATACTGGATATGCACCTTCCTGAGCGCCCGCTCCATGAAGACGACAAAGGCCACCACCGCGACAATCATCACCATTACCCCGACGACCACCGCCGGGCTGATCGCGCCGGAGCGCCCCTGGCTGAGGAATTGCGCGGTAGCGGCGGGGATCTCGGCCACGATGCCGACGAAGATGATCAGGCTGATCCCATTGCCTACACCGCGCGCGGTGATCTGCTCGCCCAGCCACATCAGGAACATGGTGCCGCCCACCAAGCTCAGTACCGCGCCGGCCTGGAAGAACAGCCCCGGCTCCGTCACCAGAGAGCCCGCCTCCAGGCTCCTGGCCAGCGCCACCGCCTGAAAGGTCGCCAGCAGCACGGTGCCGTAGCGGGTATATTGGTTGATCTTCTTGCGGCCCTGTTCGCCTTCCTTCTTCAGCTGCTCCAGCGACGGCACCAGCGAGGTCAGCAACTGGACGATGATCGAGGCCGAAATATAGGGCATGATCCCCAGCGCAAACAGGCCCATCCGCGCCAGCGCCCCGCCGGTGAACATGCTCAGCATCCCGCCGATACCCTGCTGGGCCTGATCCATGAATTCCTTCAGCGCGCCCGCGTCGATGCCCGGCACCGGGATGTAGGTGCCGACGCGGTAGATGATCAGAAGGCCGATGGTGAACAGGATGCGCTGGCGCAGTTCGGTCGCCTTGGCGAACGCGCTCCAGCTCATGTTCGCGGCCATTTGTTCTGCTGCAGATGCCATGAGGCCTCCTGTCAAGAAAACGCCGCCGGAGGTCCCGGCCCCGGCGGCGCTGAAAACCTGCGCTTAATGTAGGCAGCCCCCGGGCGGCCTACAAGCGGTTATTCGCCCGCCGCCGGGCCGGTGAGCGTGAGCGTGCCGCCGGCCTTTTCCACCGCCTCGACGGCGGCTTTCGAAGCGCCGGTGACGCTGAGCGTGACCTTGGCGGTAATGTCGCCCTTGGCCAGAACCCGCACCCCGTCGAGCCTGCGGCGCACGAGCCCGCTCTCGACCAGCGCCTCCTCGGTGATCTCCTGCTTGGGGTCGATCTTGCCCGCGTCGATGAATTTCTGGATCAGGCCCAGATTGATCACCGCGAATTTCTTGCGGTTGCGCGAATTGAAGCCGCGCTTGGGAAGGCGCTGGTAGAGCGGCATCTGCCCGCCCTCGAAGCCCTTGATGGCCACGCCCGAGCGCGATTTCTGACCCTTGATGCCACGCCCGCCGGTCTTGCCCTTGCCCGAGCCGGGACCACGGCCGATGCGCTTGCGCGCCTTGCTCGCCCCGGAATTGTCTCTCAGTTCATTGAGTTTCATGTCGCTTCCTTTCAAGCCGGACATGACCCCGAAGCGAAGGGCCAGCCACGGCGTTTCTGATGTCGATTCTGCGGCCCAGGTCCGCACCGGGGGCGTATAGCCGCTGGGCGCCGGGGGCGCAAGGGGGGAGAGGCGGCGCGCACGGCAGGTTCGCGCCCGCCCTGGGGGCGGGGCCGGGCGCGAACCGGATCGCACGCGATCACGCGATCCGGTGGAGAAACGCTCATCCAGCCCCAACGCAAAACCCCGGCCAATTTTGACCGGGGTTTCGAGCTCTCTGGCGAGGCGCTTACCTCAGCCCTTTTCCTCGATGATCTCGACCAGATGCGGGATCTTGGCGACCATGCCGCGAATGGCGGGGGTGTCTTCAAGCTCGCGGGTCTTGTGCATCTTGTTCAGCCCGAGGCCGATCAGCGTCTGGCGCTGCTTGGCGGGGCGGCGGATCGGGGAGCCGATCTGTTTCACAACGATGGTCTTGGCCATGTCTGAGCCCTCCTTCACGCTTCAGCCGGCGCGTCCTGCGCCCCGGCGGTCGGGGCGGCGGCGGGGCGCTTGAGCACCTCGGCCACTTTCTTGCCGCGACGCTGGGCGACCATGCGCGGGCTTGCCTGCTTGCGCAGCCCGTCCATGGTGGCGCGGATCATGTTGTAGGGGTTCTGCGAGCCGATCGACTTCGACACCACGTCCTTCACCCCCAGCATCTCGAACACCGCACGCATCGGACCACCGGCGATGATCCCGGTGCCTTCCGGCGCGGTGCGCATCACCACCTTGCCGGCGCCGTGGCGGCCTTCCATGTCGTGATGGAGCGTGCGGCCCTCGCGCAGGGGCACGCGGACCATGTTGCGCTTGGCGGCCTCGGTGGCCTTGCGGATCGCCTCTGGCACTTCCTTGGCCTTGCCCTTGCCAAAGCCCACGCGGCCCTTTTGATCGCCCACGACCACCAGGGCTGCAAAGCCGAAGCGCTTGCCGCCCTTCACGGTCTTGGACACGCGGTTGATCGCTACGAGACGATCAGCAAATTCCGGCGCCTCGTCACGGTCGCGGCGGCCCCGGCCTCTTTGTTCTCTTGCCATTCTCTCGTCTCCTTAAAACTTCAGTCCGCCTTCACGGGCAGCGTCGGCCAGCGCCTTGACCTTGCCGTGATAGAGGAAGCCGCCCCGGTCGAAGGTGCATTCGGTGACCTTGGCCTTTTTCGCGCGCTCGGCAATCGCGGCGCCCACCTTGGCGGCGGCTTCCCTGTTGTTCTTGCCGACCACGCCGAGCGCCGGCTCGAGCGTCGAGGCCGAAGCGATGGTGACGCCGTTGACATCGTCGATCAGCTGCACGCTGATATTCTTGTTGGAGCGGTGCACCGAGAGGCGCGGGCGGCCGTTCTGGGTTTTCCTGAGCTTGTTGCGGACGCGCAGGCGGCGTTTCACGAACAGGTCTCTCTTGCTGTTTGCCATCTGTCTGGTCCTTACTTCTTCTTGCCTTCCTTGCGGAAGATGTATTCGTCCTTGTAGCGGATCCCCTTGCCTTTGTAGGGCTCGGGAGCACGCCAGGCGCGGATCTCGGCGGCCACTTGCCCGACCTTCTGCTCGTCGATCCCCTCGACGACCACCACGGTCTGCTTGGGCGCGGAGACGGTCACATCGGCCGGCGGCTCGTAGTTCACGTCATGGCTGTAGCCGAGCGAGAGCTTCAGGGTAGTGCCCTGCATCTGCGCGCGATAGCCCACGCCGTTGATCTCGAGCTCCTTCTTGAAGCCCTCGGTCACGCCCTTCACCAGATTGGCCACCATGGTACGGCTCATGCCCCATTGCTGGCGCGCCCGCTTGGACTTGCCGCGCGGGGTGACGGTGACGGCGTTATCCTCGACGCTGATGGTCACATCGTCGGTGGCGGTGAAGGAACGGGTGCCCCTGGGCCCCTTGACCTCGATCGTCTGGCCGGAGACGCTTGCGCTCACGCCGGCGGGCAGATCGACAGGTTTCTTACCAATTCGAGACATCCTGCCCTCCTCAGAATACGGTGCAGAGCACTTCGCCGCCGACATTGGCCGCGCGCGCATTTGCATCCGACATCACGCCCTTGGACGTGGAGATGATGGAGACCCCGAGGCCGTTGCGCACCTGGGGCAGGTCTTCGACGCCCATATAGACGCGCCTACCGGGCTTGGAGATGCGCTTGAGCTCGCGGATCACCGGGGTGCCGTCGTGATATTTGAGGCTGATTTCCAGCGCCGGGTGGCCGCGCTCGTCGGTCACCTTTTCGTAGGAGCGGATATAGCCCTCCTCGGCCAGCACGTCGAGCACCCAGGCGCGCAGCCTGGAAGCCGGGGTGATCACCGTGGACTTGCCGCGCAGGCTGGCGTTGCGGATGCGGGTGAGCATGTCACCGATAGGATCGTTCATCTCTCTGCCCTCCCTTACCAGCTCGACTTGACCATGCCGGGGATCTGGCCGGCGGAGCCAAGCTCGCGCAGGGCGATCCGGCTGATCTTGAGCTTGCGGTAATAGGCGTGCGGGCGCCCGGTGAGCTGGCAGCGGTTGTGCAGCCGGGTCGGCGAGGAATTGCGCGGCAGCTTGGCGAGCTTCAGGCGCGCCTTGAAGCGCTCTTCCATCGGCAGGTCTTCGTTGTTCGCGATTTCCTTGAGCGCGGCGCGCCTGGCGGCATATTTCGCCACCATCCGCTGGCGCTTCTTCTCGCGTTCGATCATTGCTTTCTTGGCCATGTCTGTATTCCTTCCCGCGGATCAGCTGTTGAACGGCATGTTGAAATGCTTCAACAGCGCCTTTGCTTCCGCGTCGGTATTCGCGGTGGTGGTGATGACGATATCCAGCCCCCAGTTCTCGACGATCTTGTCGAAGTCGATCTCCGGGAACACCAGGTGCTCCTTCAGGCCCATGGCGTAATTGCCGCGCCCGTCGAAGCTCTTGCCGGAAACGCCGCGAAAGTCGCGCACCCGCGGCAGGGCCACGGTGATGAGCCGGTCGAGGAATTCATACATCCGATCGCCGCGCAGGGTGACCTTGGCCCCGAGCGGCATGCCTTCGCGCACCCGGAAGCCGGCGATCGACTTCTTGGCCCGGGTGATGACCGCGTGCTGGCCGGCGATCAGGGTCAGGTCGGCCTGGGCGGACCTGGCCTTCTTGCTGTCCTTCACCGCGGCGCGACCACAGCCGATATTCAGCACGATCTTCTCGAGGCGCGGGATCTGCATGTCGTTCCTGTAGCCGAATTCTTCCTTCAGCCTGGCCCGGATCTCGTCATTGTAGAGCGCCTTGAGCCGGGGGGTGTAAGCGGCGGTATCAAGCATCGATGGTCTCCCCGGTTGTCTTGGCGTAGCGTACCTTCTTGCCGTCTTCGAAGCGGAAGCCCACCCGGGTCGGCTTGCCGTTGCTGTCCAGATAGGCGAGGTTCGAAAGGTGGATCGGCATCGCCTTGGGGATGCGCCCGCCCTGGCTGGTCTGGCTCTGGCGGGTGTGACGGATGGCGATGTTGAGCCCCTCGACGATCGCCTTGCCCTCCCTGGGCAGGACGCGGACGATCTCGCCGGTCTTGCCCCGGTCCTTGCCGACCAGCACCACGACCTTGTCGCCCTTCTTCAGTTTCGCAGCCATTACAGCACCTCCGGGGCGAGCGAGATGATCTTCATGAAGTTCTTCTGGCGCAGCTCGCGCACCACCGGCCCGAAGATGCGGGTGCCGATGGGCTCGCCCGCGTTGTTGAGGATCACCGCGGCATTGCGGTCGAAGCGGATGGCGGTGCCGTCTTCGCGCCGCACTTCCTTGGCGGTGCGCACGACGACGGCCTTGCGCACATCGCCCTTCTTGACGCGCCCGCGCGGGATGGCTTCCTTCACCGAAACGACGATGATGTCACCGACGCTTGCATAACGGCGCTTGGAGCCACCCAGAACCTTGATGCACTGCACACGGCGCGCGCCGCTGTTGTCAGCAACATCCAGGTTGGTCTGCATCTGGATCATTTGGTTTCTCCCGACCTTTGGGGACCGGCCTCGCCTGCCCCAGGGTTTCGATCAAACCGGAATGTGTCTTCCGTCTGTCGCTTGCGCGATCAGGCTTCCAGCACCTCCCAGCGTTTGGTTTTCGATTTCGGCGCACATTCCTGAATATGCACGGTGTCGCCCACCTTGAAGGTGTTGTTGGCGTCATGGGCGCGGTATTTCTTGGATTTGCGGATCGTCTTCTTCAGCACCGGATGGGTGAAGCGGCGCTCCACCAGCACGGTTACGGTCTGGTCATTGGCGTCCGAGGTCACGGTGCCTTGCAGGATACGCTTGGGCATGTCGGGCCTCCTTACGCTTCGCCGGCCGCAGTGGCGGCCATTTCATTGAGCACGGTCTTGACCCGGGCCGTGTCGCGGCGCACCTGGCGCATCCGCGCGGTATTTTCCAGAGTGCCGGAGGCCTGCTGGAAGCGCAGGTTGAAGCTCTCCTTCTTCAGCTCCTCGAGCTGCTCGCGCAGCTGGTCGGCGGTCTTTTCTCTCAGTTCAGCGGCTTTCATCGCCTTTTCCTTCGTATCAACATCACCGGCGGGCCCCCGCCCCTGCCCCAATCGGACAGGCACGACAAAGGTCACCCCGATTCCCGGTGGAGTTCGTGGTGAAGGCTGGCCAATACACGCCCTTGGGCCGCGTGGCAACCCCCTTGCGCCCGCCAAAGCCGCGATGCGGCAAAAAACCTGCGCCCGCGCCCGCGCGCGCTTTTCAACCCCGGCCGATTGGCGCTAAACAGGCGGGGCAGACAACACAGAACCATTGACGAAAGTAACGAAAGGAATTTGCCATGCAATGCCATGAAGTGGATTATGAAATCTTTGGCGACGACATGCAGGTGGTCGAGGTGGAGCTTGACCCCGGCGAAAAGGTGATCGCCGAGGCCGGGGCGATGAATTACCTCGAAGACGGCATCACCTTCGAAAGCCGCATGGGCGATGGCGCCCAACCCACGGGCGGGATCATGAAATCGCTGCTCAACGTCGGCAAGCGGGTGCTGACCGGCGAATCGATCTTTCTCACCCATTTCACCAATGAAGGGCACGGCAAGCGCCGGGTGGCCTTTGCCGCGCCCTATCCGGGCAAGATCATCCCGGTGGACATGGCCGAGATCGGCGGCGAATTGCTGTGCCAGAAGGACGCCTTCCTCTGCGCCGCCTTCGGCACCACCACCGATATCGCCTTTCAGAAGAAGCTCGGCGCCGGCTTCTTCGGCGGCGAAGGCTTCATCCTGCAGCGGCTCAGGGGCGACGGGATGGCCTTCATCCATGTGGGCGGCACCGTGATCCGGCGCGAACTGGCCGCGGGCGAGACGCTCAGGGTCGATACCGGCTGCCTCGCGGCGATGGATGCGAGCGTCGATTATGACATCGAGCGAGCGGGCAACCTGAAATCCATGATCTTCGGCGGCGAAGGGCTTTTCCTCGCCACGCTCAAGGGGCCGGGCACGGTATTCCTGCAAAGCCTGCCGTTCTCGCGCCTCGCCGATCGGATCCTCAGCGCGGCCGGGCCGGGGGGCAGCAAGGGCGAAGGCTCGGTGCTAGGCGGGCTCGGCGACATGTTCGGCGACCGCTGAGCCCGCCACCAGCGCGGCCACGACAAACCCCCGCCCGGCTGCCCGGACGGGGGTATTTCTCGCGCCCACGAATTTTCTGCGAAAATTCGCGACCGCCTACCAGTCTTCGCGCACCACGGTGCGGGTCTTGACCGGCAGTTTCATCGCCGCAAGGCGCAGGGCCTCGCGGGCCACGTCCTCGTCCACCCCGTCGATCTCGAACATGATCCGCCCCGGCTTGACCTTGGCGGCCCAGAAATCGACCGAGCCCTTACCCTTGCCCATGCGGACTTCGGTGGGCTTGGAGGTGACCGGAGTATCCGGGAAGATCCGGATCCAGACCCGGCCCTGACGCTTCATGTGCCGGGTCATGGCACGGCGCGCGGCCTCGATCTGGCGGGCGGTGATGCGGTGCGGCTCGATCGCCTTCAGCCCGTAGGAGCCGAAGTTGAGATCCGAGCCCCCCTTGGCCTTGCCGTGGATGCGGCCCTTGTGCATCTTGCGGTACTTGGTGCGTTTGGGTTGCAGCATGTCCTGCCCTCCCTATCGGCGGCCGCCGGCGCCACGCGGGGCCGGGCCTTCCTGGAGTTGCTGTTGGCGGCGGTCACGGGCGGCGGGGTCGTGCTCCATGATCTCGCCCTTGAAGATCCACACCTTGATGCCGATGATACCGTAGGCGGTGCTGGCCTGCACCGAGGCATAGTCGATATCGGCGCGCAGCGTGTGCAGCGGCACCCGGCCCTCGCGATACCACTCGGTGCGGGCGATCTCGGCCCCGCCGAGGCGGCCGGCCACGTTGACCCGGATCCCCAGCGCGCCCATGCGCATGGCGTTCTGCACCGCGCGCTTCATGGCGCGGCGGAAGCTGACGCGGCGCTCGAGCTGCTGGGCGATGCTCTCGCCCACGAGCTGCGCGTCGAGCTCGGGCTTGCGCACCTCGACGATATTGAGGTGCAACTCGCTGTCGGTCATGGTCGAGAGCTTGCGGCGCAGCTTCTCGATATCGGCGCCCTTCTTGCCGATGATGACACCGGGGCGGGCGGAGTGGATCGTCACCCGGCACTTCTTGTGCGGGCGCTCGATGATCACCCGGCTGATGCCGGCCTGCTTGTGCTCCTGCCTGATGAAATCGCGCATGCGCAGATCCTCGAGCAGCAGATCGCCGTAATCCTTGGTATCTGCGTACCAGCGGCTGTCCCAGGTGCGGTTGACCTGGAGGCGCATGCCGATCGGATTGACTTTCTGACCCATTAGGCTTGCTCCTCTACCTGACGCACCTTGATGGTGATTTCCGCAAACGGCTTCAGGATCCGGCCAAACCGGCCACGGGCACGCGGGCGACCGCGCTTCATGGTCAGGTTCTTGCCGACCCAGGCTTCGGCGACGATCAGCTCGTCCACGTCGAGACCGTGGTTGTTCTCGGCATTGGCGATGGCCGATTGCAGGCATTTCTTCACGTCGAGCGCGATACGCTTCTTCGAGAAGGTGAGGTCGGTCAGCGCCTGCTCGACCTTCTTGCCGCGGATCATCTGCGCCACGAGGTTCAGCTTCTGCGGGCTCACGCGCAGCATCCGCGCCTTGGCCATGGCTTCGTTTTCCGCGCAGCGGCGGGGGTTTCTGGTCTTGGACATCTCGCCTACCTCCGCTTCGCTTTCTTGTCGGCCGCATGACCGTAATAGGTGCGGGTCGGCGCATATTCACCGAATTTCTGGCCGATCATCTCCTCGGTGACGCTCACCGGGATATGCTTGCGACCATTATACACACCAAAGGTGAGCCCCACGAACTGGGGCAGGATGGTGGAACGACGCGACCAGATCTTGATGACCTCGTTGCGGCCCGATTCGCGGGCTTTCTCGGCCTTCTTGAGGACGTAGGAGTCGACAAAAGGCCCTTTCCAGACAGAACGTGCCATGTCTTAACGCCTCTTCTTGCGCGCGTGGCGCGAACGGATGATGAGCTTGCTGGAAGCCTTTTTCTTGTTGCGGGTCCTGGCGCCCTTGGTGGGCTTGCCCCAGGGGGTGACCGGGTGACGGCCGCCCGAGGTGCGGCCTTCGCCGCCGCCATGGGGGTGATCGACCGGGTTCATCACCACGCCGCGCACGCTCGGGCGCTTGCCCTTCCAGCGGTTGCGGCCGGCCTTGCCGAGATTCTGGTTCGAGTTGTCGGGGTTCGACACGGCGCCGACGGTGGCCATGCATTCCTGACGCACCATGCGAAGCTCGCCGGAGGAGAGCCGGATCTGGGCATAGCCCCCGTCGCGGCCGACGAACTGGGCGTAGGTGCCCGCGGCGCGCGCGATCTGGCCGCCCTTGCCGGGCTTCAGCTCGATATTGTGGACGATGGTGCCGATCGGCATGCCCGAGAACGGCATCGCATTGCCGGGCTTGATATCGGCCCTGGCGGCGGCGATCACCGTATCGCCCACCGCGAGGCGCTGGGGCGCCAGGATATAGGCCTGCTCGCCATCTTCATATTTGATCAGCGCGATGAAGGCGGTGCGGTTCGGGTCGTATTCGATCCGCTCGACGGTCGCCGGGATGTCCAGCTTGTTACGCTTGAAATCGACGATGCGATAAAGCCGCTTGGCTCCACCGCCCTTGCGACGCATCGTGATCCGCCCGGTATTGTTCCGGCCGCCCTTCCTGGTCAGGCCCTCGGTGAGGGATTTGACCGGACGCCCTTTCCAAAGCTCCGAACGGTCGATCAGCACCAGCCCGCGCTGGCCCGGCGTCGTCGGCTTGTACGACTTGAGTGCCATGCTTTCTGTCTTCCGTTTGCCTTGCGACCCGAGGCGCGCCAGAGGATCTCATCCAGGGCTCACCCGGGCCGGGTTTCCATAACATCGCAGGCCCCGGAGCGAATCCGGGGCCGACGATGGGCGGGGTATAGCGGGAGCGGGCTGGGCTGGCAAGTGGGGTTTCGCGGCATTGGCCGCACCCGCCCGGCCCCGGGTGTTGCACCGCGCACACACCCCCTGCGGGAATCTGCGGTGGTGGCATGCGGGAGGGGCTGGTTTCCGGTCCGGCTTTCCGGCATGTTCTCCCCGCAAGAGGGGAAACGGACAATGCGGAAATCAGCTTTGGCATGGGTCGGCGGGGCGCTTTTGCTGGCGGCTTGCGAGACAACCACAACCGGCAGCACCACCACCCCGGAAGGCTATATTGCCGAACTGCCCGAAGCGGTACTGGAACTCGCCGCGCCCTATCAGGATCTGAGCGCGGTGCGCATTGATCCGGCGAGCGGCTGTTATGTCTATCGCCATGTGGGAGTGGTGGAGACCACCTTCCTGCCGCTGCGCACCCGCGAGGGCCGCCCGATCTGCACCCGGACGCCGGACGCGGCCACCGGGTAAGCACGCACGCCCTGCCGGGCACATCTCTGCCCTGCCGGGCAAACCGTTTCGGAAAACGCCCCGCCCGCCCGCCGGCGCCTGCGGTCCCGATCCCGGCCCCGGTCAGCTCTGTGCGGCGATATAGGTCTCCGGCGGATAGAGATAGGCGGTCGAGCCGAGCTCCACATTCGGGTAGAGGTCGTTGATATGCGCCATCACCATGCGTACGCAGCCCGAGCTTGCCCGTCCGCCGATGGAGCGTGGATAGGGAGAGCCGTGAATGCGCAGGTAGGTGTCGCGATTGCCCACATAGAGGTAGAGCGCGCGCGAGCCGAGCGGATTTGTCGGGCCGCCGTCCACGCCGTCGGCATATTGGGCATATTCCGGGTCCCGGGCGATCATGTTCGCAGTAGGGGTCCAGGTGGGCCACTTGGTCTTGCGCCTGATTGTGTAGGTGCCCGGCGTATAGAGATTGCCCCGGGCGATGGCGACGCCGTAGCGCATGGCGGTGCCGTCATCGCGAATATGGTAGAGATAGCGCGCGACCGCATCAACGTGGATATCACCCGGAGTCAGGCCCGGATTCGCCTCGACGATATGCGGCAGGAAGCGCGGGTCCAGCCCCCAGGGGTTGGAGGTGAAGGGATCGTAATTGGGCGGGGTCACCTGAGCATCCCATTCGTCCCACTTCGAACGGTCCGAGGTGGGCGCAGCCTGCGCGCCTCCGGCGATCGGTGCCGAGAACAGGGCGGCGGAGGTAAGGACGAAATGGCGGCGGGTCAGCATGTAGGCGATCCTTGCTTGTGGTACTTCTTGCACTTTCGGGCCACGCCATTCTGAGCCGGAAGGCCCCGTCGGATCAAGCCGGCAGCCGCTCACATGGGCGTGTATCCGCGCTTTTTCGCGAAAATCCCGCGCAAAGGACCCCGGACGGCTGCCGGGGCCCTTGCATTCCTGTCAGCCGGCGGCGCTTCACAGGCCGGTAGTGACGTCGATCGTATTGCCCTCTTCGAGGGTCACATAGGCCTTTTTCACATCGCGCCGACGGCCGGGCTGGCCGCGAAAGCGCTTGGTCTTGCCCTTGGTGATGGTGGTGTTGACCGACTTCACCTTGACGCCGAAGAGGGTTTCCACCGCCTGCTTGATCTGCGGCTTGTTGGCGTCCATTGCCACTTCGAAAACGACGGCACCGCTTTCCGAGGCCATGGTGGCCTTCTCGGTGATGACCGGCCTGCGGATCACGTCGTAGAGGTCTGCCTTGGTGTTCATTTCAGTCGAGCCTCCAGAGCTTCGACACCCGCCTTCGTGAGCACGAGCGTATCGCGCCTGAGGATGTCATAGACATTTGCGCCGGCCGAGGGCAGCACGTCGAGCCCCTCGATATTGCGCGCGGCGCGGGCAAAGCCCTCGTCCACCGCCGCGCCGTCGATCACCAGCGCACGCTTCCAGCCAAGCTTCTTCACCGCCCTGGCCAGCGGCGCGGTCCTGCCATCGGCCTCTGCCGCCTCGATCACCACGAGTTCGCCGGCACGCGCCTTGGCCGAAAGGGCGTGGCGCAGCCCCAGCTTGCGGAATTTCTTCGGCAGATCGTGGGCATGGCTGCGCGGGGTCGGTCCCTTGTAGATGCCGCCGCCACGGAAGATCGGCGCGTTGCGGTCGCCGTGGCGCGCCCCGCCGGTGCCCTTCTGGCGGTAGATCTTCTTGCCCGAATAGCTGGTCTCGGAGCGGGTCTTGACCTTGTGGGTGCCGGCCTGTGCGCGGGCACGCTGCCAGCGCACCACCCGGTGCAGGATGTCGGCGCGCGGCTCCAGCCCGAACAGGGCCTCGTCGAGCTCGACCGTACCGGCCTTCTTGCCGTCCAGTTTGATTACATCGAGTTTCATTCTTCAGCGCCTCCTTGCGGGGCCTCTTCAGCCGCGGGCGCGGCTTCTTCGGCACTGGCCGCTTTCCTGATCGCAGCCGGCAGCGGTACGCCCTCGGGGCGCTTGCTCTTGACCGCGTCCTTCACCGTGACCCAGCCGCCCTTGGCGCCGGGCACCGCGCCCTTAATGAACACCAGGCCGCGCTCGGCATCGGTGCGCACCACTTCGAGATTCTGCGTGGTTACCCGCACAGCACCCATATGGCCGGCCATCTTCTTGCCCTTGAACACCTTGCCGGGGTCCTGACACTGGCCGGTGGAGCCATGGGAGCGGTGGCTGATCGACACGCCGTGGCTGGCGCGAAGCCCGCCGAAATTGTGCCGCTTCATGCCACCGGCGAAGCCCTTGCCGATCGAGGTGCCGGAGACGTCCACCTTCTGGCCCTCGACGAAATGCTCGGCGGTGATCTCGGCGCCCACCTCGATCAGGTTCTCGGGCGCGACGCGGAACTCGGCGATCTTGCGCTTGGGCGGCACCTTGGCGGCGGCGAAATGGCCGCGCATGGGCTTGGAGACCCGCTGAACCCTGGCATTGCCGGCGCCGAGCTGGACGGCGGTGTAGCCATCCTTTTCGGCGGTCCGCTGGGCCACGACCTGCAGGTTGTCGAGCTGGAGCACGGTCACGGGGATCTGCTTGCCGTCCTCCATGAAAAGCCGGGTCATGCCGACCTTTCTGGCGATGATTCCAGAGCGCATCTGTCTGCCCTCCTCAAACCGAAATCTGCACATCGACACCGGCAGCCAGGTCGAGCTTCATCAGCGCATCCACGGTCTGCGGGGTCGGGTCCACGATGTCGAGGAGCCGCTTGTGGGTGCGGATCTCGAACTGGTCGCGGGATTTCTTGTCGATATGCGGGCCACGAAGGACCGTGAATTTCTCGATCTTGTTCGGCAGCGGGATCGGCCCGCGCACCGTGGCGCCGGTCCGCTTGGCGGTGTTGACGATCTCCTGGGTGCTTGCATCGAGCACCCGGTAGTCAAACGCCTTCAGCCGAATGCGAATGTTCTGGCTTTGCAGTGCCATGTTGTCACCTTTCGCGGTGTTGGAGTTGATAGGAGGAGTGCCGGCGCGCCGGCACCCCTCGTCGAACCCTGAAAGGGCTTATTCGATGATCTTGGAGACCACGCCGGAGCCGACGGTACGGCCGCCTTCGCGGATGGCAAACCGCAGGCCCTCTTCCATGGCGATGGGGGCGATCAGCTCGACTTCGAACTTCAGGTTGTCG
>JALTZY010000143.1 GCA_027045905.1 Paracoccaceae bacterium | reverse complement strand
CCCTTTGGGGTGAAACTTGATGACGATCTTGGCCTGCGCACCGGCTGGGTGGTGACGCAGGCCAAGATCGTCATCAAGTTTCACCCCAAAGGGAGCGCCCGCTGGGGAAGGACACTGCCGCTGACGATCACCATGCCGCACGGGTGCAACCTCAAGGACCGGACCCGCGAAGAACAGCTGATCGGCGAAAAATACCTGCGGCGCTGGGGACTTCTGGTCGATGAGCCGGAACTTGTCGAGGATTGACGCTGGTGCGATTGCGCTCCTGGGCGCAATCGCCGAACGACCCGATGCTCAGATCTCGCGGACCGCGCTCGAACATCATGCTGGCGCTGCGGGCAAGCGGCTGATCGAGGCGGGGTTGCTGGCAAGAACGGGTGGTGTGGCCGCGGCGGTTTCCATGAGCGACCACGCAGATGAAGCCGTCACACTGATCCCGTCCCCGGTGGATGGGGTGATCGGGTATTTCAGCCCGGGATCCGGCTGGGTGACGCCCTCGGCCGGCGAGGCCGCCGTTTACCGGATCCGCTTCGACGCCCTGTTTGTTGCTTTGCTCGCGGATCTCGATTGTTCCCATGTGGCGCGGCCGCGCGAATTGGTGAGGGGGTTGGTGTGGGGTGTCGGTATGGCGCGCATCCCGGGGCGGGCCGCTCGGGTCGATGTCTGGATCGCCCGCCGCCTCTCTCATCCTGCGGGATGGCAGGCTTTCAGCGATCTGACAAAGGCGCGCCCCAGTCCGGGGCTGCGCCTGGTTTTGTCCCTTACGCCTGATCACGGCATTCCACGGCAATTCACTCAAGGGCATGAGATCGTGGGCGTGGACGCGGTTCTCGACCATGATGCAGGGCTCAAGATCGACCCTGAAATCCTTGCAGCACGTCTCGCGCATCTGCATGATGACGAGGACCCGATCAGCATTTCTGCCGACGGCGCGATCGTAACAGTTCGCGGCCGACGCTACAGGTTTACAGGGGGAAAACAGCGGGCAATCATCCGCCGGCTTTACGCGGCATGGAAGGCTGGCAGTCCAGAGTGCCTGACCGCGGAAATCCTGGAAAACGCCGGTTGCGGTCTCAAGGTCAACACGCTGGCCAAGGCGTTCTCGAAGCGCGACGATTGGCGCGATTTTATTTGCGAAGAAGGCGGGCGTTGCTGGATCTTCCTTTGACCCGTGTCGCGCTGTCACGACAAGCCGCCCCTCGGGGCGGCTTTTTGGTTTTTTCGCCCTGAATTTCGCATTCCTCCCCTCTCTCCTTCCTCATTCCTCCCCGGCTCCTCCCTGACCGTCCCCCATTCTCCTTCGCAGGCATTGGGCCAAACACGAAGGAGATGACGATGACAGTCACGCATTTGAACCAGACCGAACTGGCGGCACGCTGGAAGGTCAGCCCGCGCACGCTCGAGCGCTGGCGCTGGACGGGCGAGGGGCCCGCCTTCATCAAGATCGGCGGCCGGGTCGTGTACCGCCTCGAGGATATCGAGGCCTACGAGGAAAAGCGGCAATGCGCCAGCACCGCTGACAAGCCCTGCGCAAGGCCGGCGTGATGGGGGTGCAGATGACGATTTCCAACCGCACCACCCTTGACGATCTGCGCCGGATGCAGGTCCGCGATATTGCCGCCTTGCCGGCCGATCAACTGGCCCTGCTGCAAGATGAGGCGGCCGAACAATTGCGGGCGGCCAGGACGCTTGCCGAGTGGCTCGACGGGGCCATCGCGTTGAAATACGCCGAGCGTGCGCATGAGGCGCGCCGGGCCGAGGGCAAGGACACAGGCACCGTCCGTTTTCACGACGGCGCGGTCACGATTGTCGCCGATCTGCCGAAGCGGGTGGATTGGGACCAAACGATGCTTGCCCGGATCAGGGACAACATCGCCGCAGCCGGCGAGGACCCGTCCGAGTTCATCGACACCACGCTGAAAGTGTCCGAGCGCAAATATGCAGCGCTGCCCGAATCCTGGCGCAAGGGGTTCGAACCCGCCCGCACCGTGCGCACCGGCAGGCCGAAATTCCGCCTGACCCTGGAAGAGGAGGCGTGCTGATGGCCATTTCGCTTGCATCCCTGCGCAGCACGACCGCGCTTCAGCCGCCGCGCATCCTGATCCACGGCGTGGCGGGCATCGGCAAGTCAACCTTTGCCGCGTCCTCGGAGAGGCCTGTATTCATCCTTACCGAGGACGGGCTTGGCCGGCTCCAGGTGCCGCATTTCCCGCTGGCGGCGAGCTTCACGGAGGTGGCCGAGGCGCTCGACGCACTGCTGGACGAGGAGCACGACTATTCCACGGTCGTCGTGGACAGCGTCGACTGGCTGGAGCCGCTGATCTGGGCCGAAACCTGCACGCGCAACGGCTGGCAGTCGATCGAAAGCCCGGGCTTCGGCAAGGGCTATGCCGAGGCGCTGAATGTCTGGCGCGAGTATATCGACAAGCTGAACGCCCTGCGCACCCAAAAGGGCATGGCGGTCATCCAGATCGCGCATACCGACATCAGGCGTTTCGACAGCCCCGAGCACGAGCCCTACGACCGCTATGTGATCAAGCTGCAGGCCCGCGCATCCGCACTGCTGCAGGAACATTCCGACGTGGTGCTGTTCGCCAACTACCAGATCTCGGTGAGCAAATCCGATGTCGGCTTCAACAAGAAGGTGACCCGGGCGCTGAGTTCGGGCGCGCGCGTCATGCATACCGAGGAACGCCCGGCCTTCCTTGCCAAGAACCGATACGGCCTGCCGCAGACCCTGCCGCTCGAGTGGTCGGCGTTCATCGCGGCCATGCCGAAAGCTGATTGATCAAGATGAGAAGGACATGAATGATGGCACGTTTTGACACCGCCTTTGATGCGACCGGCATCGACCCCGCCACCGCCTATGAGGTGCTGCCCGCCGGCAAGTACCGCGCTCAGATCGTCGAGAGTGAAATGCGCGTGACCCGCAACGGCATGGGCCAGTATCTGTGGCTGATGCTCGACATCCTCGAGGGGCCGCATCAGGGCCGCAAGATCTTCGACCAGCTGAATCTCGTGAACCCCAACCCCACGACCGTCGAGATCGCGCAGCGCACGCTTTCGGCGATCTGCCACGCAACCGGCAAGCTGCAGGTCAGCGACAGCGAGGAACTGCACCTGATCCCGATTACGATCCAAGTCGGGGTCAAGCCGCCCAAGGACGGCTATGGCGAGCGCAACACGATCCGCTACCTCGTGCCGGATCAGGCAGCGCAACCGGCCAGGGCAGCACCGTCCGCTGCGCCGTCCACGGCATCGGCACCGAGCGCACCCCAGCGGCCGGCCACAG
This sequence comes from Paracoccaceae bacterium, assembly GCA_027045905.1. Lineage (GTDB taxonomy): Bacteria > Pseudomonadota > Alphaproteobacteria > Rhodobacterales > Rhodobacteraceae > JAAEUB01. The sequence goes on along the minus strand of JALTZY010000143.1, from coordinate 637 downwards.
CCCCCTGGAACCGCAAGAGCTGATGCCCTGAGCGCGCCGCCGCGATTTCTCCAACGCGGCGGCGCGACCACCACACGACCGAGAGAATGACCATGATCAGAGAACCCGCCGCGGCCCCGCGGGCTGCGAACAGAACATCCATGCCGGACGACCGCCGCCGGCTGATCGAGATCGAGGACGCCATCGCCGGCATCCGCACCCAGATTGCGACCGCCGATCTGGCGCGGCAGCGCCGCGGAAAGCCGATCGACCCGGACTGGTTTCACCGGGCGCGCACGGCACTGCGGCATCTGAACCGCGAACGCGCCGAAATCCTGACCCGCCAGACAGGCCGTCGCCGTCGCGAACGCCTGAAGGATGCGATCATCGCCGTTCTGCGTGAACGCTTCGAGCCCGCCGCATGGGCCGAGGTGCTGGAACAGGCGCGGGCGCGCGTGAATGAGGAGGCGCGCTGATGGCCGAGCTTCCCCCACCGCCCACACCAACACTGTCTGCGATCTACGCATCCTACGAGGCGCGCCAGGGCGACGGGTTTCGCGCGCATCTGGGCGCGTCACTGATCGGCAAGTCCTGTTCCCGCGCGCTCTGGTATGATTTCCGCTGGGCGACGCCCGCACGCCATCCGGGCCGTATCCTG
>JALTZY010000142.1 GCA_027045905.1 Paracoccaceae bacterium | reverse complement strand
GCGATGCCGCAACCGGCCAGTCTGCCGGGAATGGTGGCGATCGTCTCGCCTCTGATCTGCCGTCTGCCGCAGAGCGCGCCGCGCGCCGGGGCGCCTTGGTCGCCGGTGGTGGTGGTGGCGCGGCGCATGTCCGGGCGCGGGGCCGGGCGCGGCGAGCGGACAGGCGCGCCGGGGCCGGCAAGGGCCAGGGCTATGGCAGCCTCGATAGTTGCGGGTGGCGGGCGGGGTACCGGGCGCGGGGCACTGGTCGGAGCCCCGGCGGCCAGAAGCATCGCCGCCATGCCCGCCAGCAGCGCCCGCCCTGCGCCGTTCCCCGGCATCAGCCGGCCTTCTGTCCGCTGCTCGCCGGTACGCGGCCGAAATCCGGTGCGGCGGTATCCTGGCCGGCCTCGATGATGCCGCGGCGGATCGCCCTTGTGCGGGTGAAATAGTCAAACAGGTAATCGCCGTCGCCGGTGCGGATCGCCCGCTGCAGGGCAAAGAGTTCCTCGGTGAAGCGGCCGAGGATTTCGAGGGTGGCGTCCTTGTTGGTCAGGAATACGTCGCGCCACATGGTCGGGTCCGAAGCGGCGATGCGGGTAAAGTCGCGAAAGCCCGCGGCGGAGAACTTGATCACCTCGCTGTCGGAGACCCGGTCGAGGTCGTCGGCCACCCCCACCATCGTATAGGCGATCAGGTGGGGCGCGTGGCTGGTGACGGCGCAGACCAGGTCGTGATGCGCCACTTCCATTTCCTCGACATTGGCGCCCATCGCCTGCCACAGGGCGCGCAGGCGGGCGAGCGCATCCGGGTCGGGATTGTCGCCTGGCACCAGCAGGCACCAGCGGTTTTCGAACAGTTCGGCAAAGCCGCTTTCGGGCCCCGAATGCTCGGTGCCGGCCATCGGGTGGGCGGGGATGAAATGCACGCCTTCGGGCACATGCGGGCCGACGCTCTCGACCACATGGCCCTTGACCGAGCCGACATCGGTAAGCGTGGCGCCGGGGGCGAGATGCGGGGCGATTTCGCGCGCGAGCGCCCCCATCGCCCCGACCGGCACGGCGAGCACCACCAGGTCGGCGCCTCTGACCGCCTCGGCGGCGGTCTCCGTTACCCGGTCGCAGAAGCCCAGTTCGCGCGCCGTGTCGCGGGTCTCTTGCGAGCGCGCCGTGCCGACGATCTCGCCGGCGAGCCCGTGGCACTGCATGGCCCGGGCCATGGAGCCGGCGATCAGCCCCAGCCCGATCAGGGCGACGCGCTCGTAGATGCGGCTCATGAAGCGCCCTCCAGAAACCGGCCGATCGCATGCGCCACCCGGCGGCAGGCGGGCTCGTCGCCGATGGTGATGCGCAGCGCTTCGGGCAGGCCGTAGCCGGCTACCGCGCGCACGATCAGCCCCTGGCTCTGCAGGTATGCGTTGCAGGCATCGGCCTCCTCGGCGCTGGCAAAGCGGGCCAGCACGTAATTGGCGTGGCTTTCGTCCACTCCGAGGCCGAGGTCGCGCAGGGCACCGGTGAGCCAGTCGCGCAGGCGGGCGTTTTCGGCCCGGCAGCGGTCGAGATGGGCGGTATCGGTGCAGGCGGCGGCGGCCACTTCGAGCTGCACCACCGAGAGGTTGAAGGGCGGGCGCATCCGGTTCATCACCTCGATCACGTGGGAAGGCCCGTAGATCCAGCCCACGCGCAGGCCGCCCAGCCCGTAGAGCTTGGAAAAGGTGCGGGTCATCACCACGTTGTCACGCTTCTCCACCAGCCGCGCGCCGCCGTCCCAGCCCTCGGTATAATCCACATAGGCGCCATCGAGCACCAGCAGCACATGATCGGGCAGGCCCGCGGCAAGCCGGGACACTTCGCGGTCGGAAATGCGGGTGCCGGTCGGGTTGCCCGGATTGGTGAGGAAAACGATGCGGGTCTTTTCATTGGCGGCGGCGAGGATCGCATCCACATCCACCATGCGCTCCTTCTCCGGCACCTTTACCGGCGTGGCCCCGGCGGCGCGGGCCGAGATCGGATACATGGCAAAGCCGTGCTCGGTATGGATGACCTCGAGCCCCGGCCCGGCATAGGCATGGCAGAGATGGCCGAGGATCTCGTCGGAGCCTGCCCCGCACATGATCCGCTCCGGGTCGAGCCCGTGCGCCGCGCCGATTGCCTCGCGCAGCGCGCGGTGGTGGCTGGAGGGATAGCGGTGCAGGGCATGGCCGGCGCGCGCAAAGGCGGCGCGGGCGGCTTCGCCGGGGCCGAACGGGTTTTCGTTGGAGCTGAGCTTGACCACCTCGGCCACGCCTTCCACATGCGAGGCGCCGCCCACATAAAGGTCTATTTCCAGAATTCCGGGTTGTGGCTTGATACTGGTCATGAACTTTCCCTTCGCGCCTCTCATACAGGTCGAGGCGCGGCGCGAAAAGTCCGAAACCCCGGTATGAGGCGAAAATCGCGGGGCAATTCACGCCTGTGCAGCGGCAGCCTCGGGCAGAAACAGGCCGCGCGCCGCGTCCCAGCGGTAATTTTCGGCCTGTGCGTCCACGTCCGCGGCCAGTTCGGCCACGCTGTCGATGATATGGGCCACGGTGTCGTCATCCATCAGGTAGCCGAAATTCAGCCGCACCCAGCCGGGCTTGTGGATCGTCTCTCCGCGCAGGATTTCGCCGCGGATTTCCTCGGAGCGGGCGCGGTCGATCCCCAGCAGGCGGTGGCCATAGGGCCCGGCGCAGGCACAGCCGGCGCGCGCCTGGATGCCGTAGAGGTCGCTGAGCATGGCGGTAAAGAGCGCGGGCGGCACCGGGGCGCCGTTTGCATCGGTGACCAGCAGGGAAAAGAACGGCAGGCGTGGGGATTTGCCGAGCCCGAGGATGGTCAGGCGCGGGTGGTCGCGCCAGGCCGCTTCGGCACGCGTCCTTGCACGCTCTTCGCGTCGGTGGATGGTGTCGGTCCCCACCGCCTCCTTGACCAGAAAGGCCAGCCCCGCGCGGATGTCGCCGATGATATTGGGCGTGCCCGCTTCTTCGCGCGCCACCAGGTCGTCGAGATAATCGTGCCGCCAGGGCGAGACAAAGGCCACCGTGCCGCCGCCAGGCTGGCTCGGGCGGGTGCGGCGCACCGCTTCCTTGCGCACCACGAGCACGCCCGAAGCTCCCGGCCCGCCGGCAAACTTGTGCGGCGAGACCACGAGCGCGTCCATGTCGCACGCGTCGATCGGCAGATACGGCCCGCCGCCGGCATAATCCCAGACGCTGAGCGCCCCGTGGCGCCGGAGCAGCGCGTTCACCGGGGCGGGGTCGATGAGGATGCCGGTGACGTTGGAAGCGGCCGAAAAGGCGCCGATCTTCAGATCCGCCTCTGCATGTTCGGCCAGCGCCTCGGCAAGCGCGGCGAGGTCCGGCCCGCCGGTGGCGGCCTCGGGGAGCTCCACCACCTCGGCCCGGCTCTCGCGCCAGGGCAGGAGGTTCGAGTGATGCTCATAGGGGCCGACAAACACGACCGCGCGCCGGGCGTCGTTCACCCCCAGCAGGCTTACGAGCCGGTTCAGCCCCGCCGTGGCTCCGGCGCCGGTGAAGATCACCGCATGCTCCGGCCCCGCGCCGGTCAGCCGGGCGATCTCGCGGCGCGCCGCCTCGCGCAGCGCCGTGCTGCGCGCGCCGGTGTAGGAGGCTTCGGTATGGGTATTGGCGTAAAGCGGCAGCACCTCGTCGCGCACGAAGTCTTCGACCTGCACGAGCGCCCGGCCCGAAGCGATGTAATCGGCATAGATCAGCGGCACCTCGCCGCGCGGGCCGGGGATCCTCTGCCCCTCGCCGATCAGCCCGGCGCGCAGGGCGGCAACCGGGTCGGGGCTGGCGAGGCGGGCGCGAAAGGCGGAAAGTGGCATGGCGGGCTCCCTTTTCGGGGAGTATCCTGCGCGGGTCGGTCAGTTTTCTTTCTATTTTTGCGTTGATTCGAAAAATTTTCGTTCATATAATCTAATTATGACTGGTAAATTCGATCATATTGATCGTGCCATTCTTGATGCCCTGCAGGCGGATGCCTCCCTCAGCCAGCGCGAACTGGCCGAGCAGGTGGGGCTTTCGCAAAATGCCTGCTGGCGTCGTCTGCGGCGGCTCACCGAGCATGGCGTGCTGCGCGGCTCTCGTGCGCGCATCTGCCGTGAAAAGCTGGGTCTGGATCTCGTCGTGTTCGTGCTGCTGCGCACCCGTTACCACTCCGCCGAATGGCTGCGTGCCTTTCGCCGTCATGTGCTGACCATTTCCGAGGTGGTGGACTTCTACCGCATCAGCGGTGATTACGACTACATGCTGAAGGTCGTGACCGAGGACATGGGAGCCTATGATCGAGTCTATCAGCGGCTGATCGAGGGGGTGGAATTCGACAGCGTGACCTCCTATTTCGCCATGGAGGCCATTGCCGAGGAGCGTCCGCTGGCGCTGTGATAGGGGCGCGATGCTTTCCATCCGGCTTTTGCTCGCCGTTTCGCGGGTGCTTCAGTCTAGGCGCGGGGCGATTTTCTGTGAAAAATCGTGGCTCCGGCGGGAGTATTTGGGGAAAGGCGAAGAGTGCCGGGTCTGACTGTTTCGGCTGGAAAATTTCCGCGCGGGTCCGCTATAGCGGAGGCTGCGGGCAGGGGGATTTCGGGGCGCTCGGGGCTGCGGCGGGATCACCTGCCGCTCGGACACTGCACTCCGGTGCCGCCGATTCCGCAATAGCCCCCCGGATTTTTCGCCAGGTATTGCTGGTGATGATCCTCGGCCATGTAAAATGGTCCGGCCATGGCGATTTCGGTGGTGATGGCGCCGTGGCCATTGGCTGTCAGCGCCGCCTGAAAGGCGTCCCGGCTGGTGTGCGCGGCATCCAGGTGCGCGCGGTTGCTGGCGTAGATGGCCGAGCGGTACTGGGTGCCGCGGTCGTTGCCCTGGCGCATCCCCTGGGTCGGGTCGTGATTCTCCCAGAAGGTCTTGAGCAGCGCATCGTATCCGATCGTTGCCGGATCGAAGGTCACGCGCACCACCTCGGCATGGCCGGTCCGGCCGGTGCAGACCTCTTCGTAGGTGGGGTTCGGGGTGTAGCCGCCCGCATAACCGACCATGGTCAGCCAGACGCCGGGCATCTGCCAGAAGAGGCGTTCGGCTCCCCAGAAGCAGCCCATGGCGAGGATCGCCACTTCCATGCCTTCGGGGGTGTCCATGCTCAGCGGTCGGGCAAGGACCTGGTGGTGTCCTGCGGAAAATACGGGGATGTCGCGCCCCGGCAGGGCCTCATCGGGGCCGATCATCTTTTCTTTTGCGTGGAATCCGAACATGTGCACCTCCCTAGGGCGGATGAATATGACATTTTGCGAAAAATCCGAAATCAGAATTTCGCAAGTCGCGGGAGGGGGCCGGCTTGTGCGGGCGTATTCGGGCCGGGCAAAGGGAGATGCTCACAGGATGCCGATGGTGGCCAGTTCGCTGGACAGTTCCGCCGGCAGGCTGTCGTCGCCCGAGCGCGTCTGCGACAGGTCGGCGGGGGCGTCTTCGGGGGCGAGGTAGCGCCAGCCCTGGAACGGGCGGCGTGGGGCCGGGCTCGTGCGGATCACCTCGCGGTCCATGACGATGCCGCAGCGCCGGATCCCGTCTTCGCCGATCACCTCTTCGAGGCGGAGCACCCTCTGGCGGGCGAGAATCAGTCCCTTGAACACCCAGTAGAGCGATCCGCCGTTGAGGAGCTCGGCTTCGCGGCGGGGCCACATGCGGGTGACGTGGCGCGGCTGGTAGTCGGCCCGGTCTTGGGCGCGGGCGGCCTGCCAGCGCTCGAGGTCTTCGACCGCGCTGGCGCCGACGCAGAGCTTCACAAGATGTATGGTGCCGGTCATGTAAAACCCCAAGATATGCGCGCGAGGCGACTCACTCATTGTAGCACTTTCCGGCGGGGGAGCAATTGACCAGCCTCGGTTCGGTGAGTATCAAGGTATCCCGCCCCAACGAGGAACCCGCCATGAGCCGCTTCACCGCCCCGATTGCCGAGCAGATCTGGGACATGAAATACCGCCTGAAGAGCGCAAATGGCGAAGCGATCGACCTTTCGGTGGAGGATACCTGGCGGCGCATTGCCCGGGCGCTGGCCGAGGCGCCGGAGGAAGAGGCGCGGTTTTATGCGGCGCTGGAGGATTTCAGGTTCCTCCCCGCAGGCCGGATCACCGCCGGTGCCGGCACCGGGCGCAACGTGACCTTGTTCAACTGCTTCGTCATGGGCACGATCCCCGATAGCATGGGCGGCATTTTCGACATGCTGAAAGAGGCCGCGCTGACCATGCAGCAGGGCGGCGGGATAGGCTATGATTTCTCGACCATCCGGCCGCGCGGCGCGGATGTGAAGGGGGTGGCGGCGGATGCTTCGGGCCCGCTTTCCTTCATGGATGTGTGGGATGCCATGTGCCGCACGATCATGAGCGCGGGCTCGCGCCGGGGCGCGATGATGGCGACCATGCGCTGCGATCACCCGGACATCCAGGACTTCATATCCGCCAAGTCCGACCCCGCGCGCCTGCGCATGTTCAACATGTCGGTGCTGGTCACGGACGCCTTCATGGGGGCGGTGGCGGCGGACGCGCCCTGGGAGCTCAGCTTCGAGGGCAAGGTCTATCACACCCTTCAGGCCCGCGATCTGTGGAACCGGATCATGCGCGCCACCTATGATTATGCCGAACCGGGGGTGATCTTCATCGACCGGATCAACCGGATGAACAACCTCGCCTATTGCGAGACCATCGCCGCCACCAACCCCTGCGGCGAGCAGCCCCTGCCGCCCTATGGCGCCTGCCTCTTGGGCTCGATCAACCTTGCGCGGCTGGTGGAAAACCCGTTCGAGGATGGCGCGCGGCTGGACGAGGAGGCTATGCGCGAGCTCGTGGCCACCGCGGTCAGGATGATGGACCGGGTGGTGGATGTCAGCCGCTTTCCGCTCGAGGCGCAGCGGCGGGAAGCGCAGGCCAAGCGGCGCATCGGGCTCGGGGTCACGGGGCTGGCGGATGCGCTGCTGATGCTGGGACTCACCTATGGCTCGGACGCGGCCGTGGCGCAGACCGAAGGCTGGATGAAGGCGATCGCCCATGCGGCCTATTGGGCGTCGGTGGAACTGGCGAAGGAAAAGGGACCGTTTCCGCTGTTTGACGCCGAGGCCTATCTGGCGAGCCCCACGCTTCAGGCGATGGACGCGGACCTGCGCGGGGCGATCCGCGCCCACGGCATCCGCAACGCGCTCCTCACCTCCATCGCCCCCACCGGCACGATCAGCCTTTATGCGGGCAATGTCTCCAGCGGCATCGAGCCGGTCTTTGCCCATGCCTATACGCGCAAGGTGCTCTTGCCCGACGGCACCCATCGCGAGGAAGAGGTGGTGGATTACGCGGTGCAAATCTGGCGCGAAAAGTTCGGCGATGCGCCGCTGCCGGAATATTTCGTCGATGCCCAGACGCTTGCCCCCGCGGCCCATGTGCGCATGCAGGCGGCGGCGCAGAAATGGGTGGATTCGTCGATTTCCAAGACCATCAACCTGCCCGAGGACATATCCTTTGACGACTTCAAGAGCGTCTATCTCGACGCCTGGGAGCAGGGTTGCAAGGGCTGCACCACCTACCGGCCCAATGCGGTGACGGGCTCGGTGCTGAGCGTGAGCGAGGAAAGCGAGGCCGCCCCCGAGGCCGACCGGGGCGCCGACGTGATCTACATGAGCGAGCCCCTGGACCGCCCCCGCGCGCTGGAGGGGCAGACCTACAAGCTCAAATGGCCGGCCAGCGAGCACGCGATCTACATCACCGTCAACGATCTGGTGGTCAATGGCCACCGGCGGCCGTTCGAGGTGTTCATCAACTCCAAGAACATGGAGCATTTCGCCTGGACCGTGGCGCTGACGCGCATGATCAGCGCGGTGTTCCGGCGCGGGGGGGACGTGTCCTTCGTGGTCGAGGAGCTCAAGGCCGTGTTCGACCCGCGCGGCGGGGCCTGGATGGAGGGCAAATACGTGCCCTCGATCCTGGCTGCGATCGGCGGGGTGCTCGAGCAGCACATGGTCGCGACCGGCTTCCTCTCGGGCGAAGGCATGGGGCTGAAGAGCGACCCCAAGGCCGAGGTGGTGGCGCTGGGCGCGACCGGCGAGGCGCCGCGCGGCCCGGCCTGCCCCGCCTGCGGCCTGTACGACATGCGCATGGTCGAAGGCTGCATGACCTGCGCCTCCTGCGGCCATTCGAAATGCGGCTGAAGAGCGGCGGAGGGCGTGTCCTCAGCGCCAGCTAGCCGGATCGAGCCGGAACAGTTTGGACAATTCCGCGTAAACGCCGGGCTCATCGGCCCTGAGCTCTTCGGGGCGCTCGAAGAACATCTCGACGGACACGGCAAAGAACTCCCCCGGCCCTTCGGCGCCATATGGGTCGATGACGGTCTCCCGGCCGCGTTCGACCTTGTGAACAAGGCGCCGATAGGCCTCGCCGAATACCTGCGCCCATTCGGCGAGGCTCTGATCCTTGCCGAGAAGCGGGATGCCATCGGCATGGCCGGTCAGTTCGTCGAACTGGTGGGCAAATTCGTGCAGCACCACATTGTGCCCGTCTGCCTCCTCGAGGGCGCCCTGCCGGCTGTGCGCCCAGGAGAGCACGACCGGCCCGCGCGCCCAGCTTTCTCCGGTGCGCACGGTGCTGCGCTCGGTCACGACATAACCATCGTATTCCTGCTGTCGGGATCTGAAGGGCCCCGGATAAATCAGGATCGTCCGCAGATCCCTGTACCAGGCGTCGTTGTTGACCACGAGCAGGCAGGCCTGCGCGGCGATCGACAGTTCCATTTCCTCGTCCACTTCGAGCCCGTCGCAGCCGATGAATCTGACCTGGTGCAGAAAGGCATTGATCCTGCCTTCCAGCCGGTCGCGCAACTCGGCCGGAAGCTTCCGCACGAGCGGAACCTGCCGGGCGACAATCGCGCGCCGGCGCTGAGACAGCGGCATGGAAAACAGCCTGGCAAAGGCGCGACGCCCGCGCCAGTACCAGATCCCCGCTGCAAGCGCGGCGAGAAGCAGGAGGATCGGTAGGAAGGCCATGAAGCCCTGTTACAATATGCCGGGGCGCGATGGTAGGCGCAATACTGTCGGCAACCGCCGCGGGCTCCGGCCGCATGCCGTGTCATGCGCGCTTCCCGGCAGGGCGAGTGCGCCCAAGGTGCCTCGTTTTGCGCGTATTGCCGCGCGGAGCGCTGAAATTTGCGGCTGTTTCGTCCGAATCGCGAGAAACGGTCGCCTGGGCAAACATAAAGATTGACCGGGCGGTAAAAATACGGAGACTGGAAGCATCACGAAAGGGGGGTTGAACATGGAGAACACAGGAATGTTTTCACGTCGGCTGGTACTGGCCCTTGCCGCCGGGCTGGGGCTCATGGCCTCGGCCGGAATCGCGGCGGCCGAGGCGGTCAGGGTGGCGGCGATCTATACGCTGCCGGTCGAGCAGCAGTGGATCAGCCGCATCCACAAGGCGCTCAAGGCCGCCGAGGCGCGTGGCGACATCGAATATGTCTGGTCGGAAAACGTCGCCAATACCGACTACGAGCGCGTCATGCGCGAATATGCCGAGGCCGGCCAGCAGCTGATCGTGGGCGAAGTCTTCGGCCTGGAGCGCGCCGCGCGCAAGGTGGCCAGGGACTATCCGGATACGGCCTTCCTCATGGGCTCGTCCTTCGGGCCGGTGGCGCCGAATTTCGCCGTGTTCGACAACTGGATCCACGAGCCCAGCTATCTCACCGGCATGATCGCCGGCGCCATGACCGAATCGAACGTGATCGGCATGGTCGGCGGCTATGCCATCCCCGAGGTGAACCGGCTGATGAATGCCTTCATGGACGGGGCGCGCGAAGTGAACCCGGAGGTGAAGTTCCTGGTGAACTTCATCGACAGCTGGTATGACCCGCCCAAGGCCAAGGAGAGCGCATTCGCGATGATGGATGCCGGCGCCGACATCATGTATGCGGAGCGCTTCGGCGTGGCCGATGCCGCCGTGGAGCGCGGGGTCAAGGCCATCGGCAATGTCATCGACACCTCGGCCGATTATCCTAACACCATCCTGGCCTCGGCGCTGTGGCACATGGAGCCGACCATCGACCGCGCCATTGCCAATGTGGCCGCGGGCAACTGGGAGGCCGCCGATTACGGGCAGTATTCCTTCATGGCCTATGGCGGCGGCTCGATCGTGGTGGACGAGAACCTGGTGCCCGCCGACGTGCTCGAGCGGGTGCGCGCGCGCGAGCAGGAAATCCTCGACGGGCTTTTCCGCGTCAACGTGAACGACGCCCGCCCGGTTTCCGACAAGTGACATGAAGGGATGGGCCGGGGCGGCTTTCGTTCCGGCCCGCCATTTCGATGACGGAAGACGATACGGTTCTCAGGCTCGACGGGCTGACCCGGCGCTTCGGCCCGGTGCTGGCCTGCGATGCGGTCGATCTGGAGCTGCATCGCGGCGAAGTGCTGGCGCTGCTGGGCGAGAACGGCGCCGGCAAGACCACGCTGATGAACATGCTGTTCGGCCATTACCTGCCGGATGCGGGTCATGTCGAGGTGGCCGGGCCGGACGGGGTGCTGCGCCCGCTGCCGCCGGGCCATCCGCAGGCCGCGCTGGCCGCCGGTATCGGCATGGTGCATCAGCATTTCACGCTGGCCGAGAACCTTGATGCGCTCGACAATATCCTGCTGGGCGCCGAGCCGCTGCGCGCGCTGCGCCGCCACAGCGCGCGTGCGCGAGAGAAGGTGCGCGCGATCATGGCCCGTTCGGGGCTGGCGGCACCGCTCGACGTGCCGGTGGGCCGGCTCTCGGTGGGCGAGCGCCAGCGCGTGGAGATCCTCAAGGCGCTCTACCGCGATGCCCGCATCCTGGTGCTAGACGAGCCGACGGCGGTGCTGACCCCGCAGGAGGCGGATGCGCTGTTTGACAATATCCGGGCGATGACCCGCGACGGGCTGTCGGTGATCTTCATTTCCCACAAGCTGCGCGAGGTGCTGGCATTTTCCGACCGGATTGCGGTCCTGCGTCACGGCAGGAAAGTTGGAGAAATCGCCACCGCCGAGGCAGATGAACGCATCATCGCGCGCATGATGGTGGGCGCCGATACGCCGGCTGCCAGCCGCAAGGCCCTTGATCCCGGCGACCCGGTACTGGAGCTTGACGGCATTTCGGTGACGGGCCGGTCGGCGCGCGACAGTCTTGACGACCTGTCCCTGACCCTGCGGGCGCGCGAGATCGTCGGTATCGCCGGGGTGTCGGGCAATGGCCAGACCGCGCTGGCGCAGGTGATTTCCGGGCTGGTGCGCCCCGGTGCCGGGCAAATCCGCGTGCAGGGCAGGCCGCTTGCCCGGATCGAGCCCCTGGCGATGATCCGCGCCGGCATCGGGCGCATCCCCGAGGACCGCCACCGCGACGGTATCGTCGGCGCCATGAGCGTGGCCGAGAACATGGTGATCGAGCGCCTCGAGGCGCCCGACGTGGCCCGGCGCGGTCTGCTGCAGAAGGCCGCGATCCGGGCGCATGCCGAAAGGCTGGCGCGCGACTACGACGTGCGCGGCCCCGGCGTGGAGGTGCCGGCGCGCCTGCTTTCGGGGGGCAATATCCAGAAGCTGATCCTGGCCCGCGTCTTCGAACAGGAACCCGCCGTGATCCTGGCCAATCAGCCCACCCGCGGGCTCGACATGGGAGCGGCGACCGAGGTGGCCCGGCGCCTGCTGGAAGCGCGCGCACGCGGCGCCGGCGTGCTGCTGATCAGCGAGGATCTGGACGAGATCCTGAGCCTGGCCGACCGGGTCTTTGTCATCCACGACGGCCAGTTGCACGAGGCTGTGCGGCGCGACCGCGAGGCGATCGGGCTGATGATGGCGGGAGAGGTGGCATGATCCGGATCGAGCCGCGCGAGGCCCCGGGGCGGGCGCTGAGACTGGGGGTGCCGGTGCTTTCGGCGCTGGTGGCGCTGGCGCTGGCGGCAATCCCGCTGGCCCTGGCCGGGGCGCCGGTGGGGCGGGCCTATGCGGAGATGGCGCGCGGCGTGTTCGGTTCGCTCTTCGCCATTTCCGAGATGCTGACCCGGGCCACGCCGCTGATCTTCACCGGGCTCGCGGCCGCGCTCGCCTTCCGCGCGCGGCTGTGGAATATCGGCGCCGAGGGGCAGCTTTACCTGGGCGCCATGGCGGCGGTGGCGGTGGGCGCGGGCGCCATCGACGCGCCGGCCATCGTGCTGGTGCCGCTGATCGTGCTGCTGGGCGCGGCGGCGGGGGCGGCGGGCATGGTGCTGCCGACCATGCTCAAGACCCGCTTCGGCGCCGACGAGGTGGTGACGACGCTGCTTCTGAACTTCATCATCCTGATCTTCGTGCAGATGATGCTGGAAGGGCCTCTCAAGGATCCGATGGGCCTGGGCTGGCCGCAATCGCCGCCGATCCTCGATCAGGGGATGCTGCCGCAACTGCTGCCGCGGATGCGGGTGCATTCGGGGCTGATCCTGGCGCTGGTGCTGGCGGGCATCGCGCAGTTCATGCTGGCGCGCTCGGTCTGGGGTTTCCGGCTGCGCGCGGTGGGCGAGAACGCCGCCGCCGCGCGCCTTGCGGGGATCGGCGTGGGGCGCACCATGCTGGGCGTGGCGGCGCTTTCGGGTGCGCTGGCCGGGCTTGCGGGCGTGGGCGAAGTGGCCGGGCTCAAGGGCTACCTCACCGCCGATCTGTCGCCCGGTTTCGGCTATACCGGCATCGTGGTGGCGATGCTGGCGGGGCTCTCGCCGGTCGGTGTGGTGGTCTCGGCGCTGTTCATCGCCAGCGTGTTCGTGGGCGCCGATTCCATGAGCCGGGCGATGGGGGTTTCGTCCTACCTGGCCGATCTGGTGGTGTCCATGTCGCTTCTGTGCGTGCTGATCGGCGGCTTTTTCGCCCGCTTCCGGCTGCGGCTGGGGCGCAATACCGGCCCGGGGGGCGCGCGCCATGGGTGAGATCCTGCAGATCCTGCTTGCCGACAGTTTCTGGGCCGCGAGCCTGCGCATCGCCACGCCGCTGATCTTCGGCGTGCTGGGCGCGCTGCTGTGCGAGAAATCCGGGGTGCTCAATCTCGGCATCGAAGGCATCTTCGTGGCCGGGGCCATGGCCGGCTGGATGGCGGCCTGGCTGGGGCTCGGGCTGTGGGGCGGGGTGCTGGTGGCGGCCGTCGCCGGCGCCCTTTTCGGGCTGATCCACGCGATCCTGACCGTGCCGCTGGGGCTTTCGCAGCATGTTTCGGGGCTGGGGGTGACGCTCTTTGCCACTTCGGCGAGCTATTTCGCCTATCGCACGGCGCTGCCCGATGTCGCCTCGCCGCCGCGTATCGAGCCGTTCCGCCCGCTCGACATCCCGCTGCTTTCCGATCTGCCGTTCCTGGGGCCGGTGCTGTTTCAGCAGACGGCGCTCACCTGGCTGGCGCTGGCGATGGTGGCGCTGGTATGGTATGTGCTGGAGCGTACGCCGCTGGGCGTCGCGATCAAGGCGGTGGGCGACAATCCCGACAGCGTGGATGCCCAGGGGCTTTCGGTCCACGGGCTGCGCATCGGGGCGGTGGTGGCCGGCTCGGCGCTAATGGCGCTGGGGGGGGCGTTTCTCACCATGTCGGCCTTCGACGCCTTCTTCTTCGGCATGGTCAACGGGCGCGGCTGGATCTGCATCGCCCTGGTGATCTTTGCCTCATGGCGGCCGGGCAAGGCGCTGGTGGGGGCGCTTCTGTTCGGTGCCTTCGACGCGCTGCAGGTGCGGCTGCAGACCGAAGCGGGAGCGCTGGTGCCCGGGCAGGTCTTCCTGATGGCGCCCTATGTGCTGTCGATCCTCGCCCTGGTCATCGCCGCCCGGCGCGCCGAATATCCGCGCGCGCTGCTCAAGCCGTGGTTCAAGGGCCAGCGCTGAATGGCCGAAAACCGGGAGGTGCCATGTTCGACCTGATCGTGAGAAACGCCGCCCTGCCCGACGGGCGAACGGGCCTCGACATCGCCTGCAGGGGCGGCAGGATCGTGGCGGTGGAGGCGGGGGTTGACGCCGAGGCGGGTGAGGTGATCGACGCGGGCGGCCGGCTCGTCAGCCCGCCCTTCGTCGATCCGCATTTCCACATGGACGCCACCCTTTCGCTGGGCAGGCCCCGGATGAATGTCTCGGGCACCCTGCTCGAAGGCATCGCGCTGTGGGGCGAGCTCAAGCCCCTGCAGAGCATCGACGAGATCGTTGCCCGTGCCCTGCGCTATTGCGACCTCGCCGTGAGCCGGGGGATCGGCGCGATCCGCAGCCATGTGGATGTGTGCGACGACGAGCTGAAGGGGGTCGAGGCGCTGCTCGAAGTGCGCGCGCAGGTGAAGGATTACCTCGACCTGCAACTGGTCGCCTTCCCCCAGGACGGGGTGCTGCGCGACCCGACGGCGCTGGGCAATCTCACCCGCGCGCTGGACATGGGCGTGGATGTGGTGGGCGGCATACCGCATTTCGAGCGCACCATGGCCCAGGGCGCCGAAAGCGTGCGCCTGCTCATGGAAATCGCCGCCGAGCGCGGGCTGATGGTGGACATGCACTGCGACGAGAGCGACGATCCCATGAGCCGGCATGTGGAGACCCTGGCCTTCGAGGCCCGGCGTCTGGGGATGCAGGGGCGCGTCACCGGCTCGCATCTGACCTCGATGCATTCGATGGACAATTACTATGTCTCCAAGCTGATCCCGCTGATGGTCGAGGCCGGGCTGCACGCAGTACCCAATCCGCTGATCAACATCGTGCTGCAGGGCCGCCACGATACCTACCCGAAGCGCCGCGGCCAGACCCGGGTGCGCGAATTGCGCGATGCGGGGATCACCGTGGGATTCGGCTCGGATTGCGTGATGGATCCGTGGTATTCGCTGGGGACGGCCGACATGCTGGACGTGGCGCATATGGGGCTGCATGTGGGACAGCTCTCTTCGCGTGAGGATATGGCGTGGTGCTTTGATGCGGTGACGGTGAATCCGGCGCGGATCATGGGGCTCGAAGGCTACGGGCTGGAGCCCGGCTGCCGCGCCGACATGGTGCTGTTGCAGGCTGGCGACCGGATCGAGGCGATTCGTCTGCGTGCGCATCGCCTGGCGGTGATCCGCGCCGGGCGGGTGATTGCGCGCAGTGCTCCCGTACGGACCGAATTGCACCTGGAAGGTCGCCCCGACGGGCTCGACCCGGCCGCATATGCCCCCGGCGGCTGAGCCCGCGCCATTGGCGACCGGCACCGGCATTCACGGCTGGCATTGGGGGGCTGGCCTGGGCTAGACTGGTGCCAATGCGCCGGGATCAGGGATCTTTCAGCTTCTTTTCTTTCGTTTCGGCCTCCGGTGGGATGCTCCTGCTGTGGGGCCTTGTGCTGCTGGCCAATCTGGCCATGGCGGCGGGCGTGGCCAGGCTGCGCTTCGATGACGGGCTGGCCGAGGTCTTCAAGAGCAGCCGCCCCGCCTATGCGGCCTATCAGCAATATCTGGCGGATTTTTCCGTGAACGAGGGCGACACGCTGGTGGTGTTCTCCGGGCGCGCCTTCGATGCGCCCGAAGCCTATTCGGCGATCCGCGAATTCGTCTTCGAAGTGCAGTTCGAGCCGGAGATCGCCGGGCTGGTGTCGCCGTTTTCCTTCGATCTGCCGGTGCCCGGCGATGAGGGAGACGGGGGAAATATGGCGGCGCGCTTCGATGCGCTGTGGCAGCAAAACCCCGCCTTTCGCCGCTTCGTCTCGCAGGACCGGCAGGTGGTGCTGGTGGCGCTGATGGCCGAGCCCGGGCGCAATGCCCATGCTACCGGCCCGCTGCACGAGCGCATCCTGCGCCTGGCGCGCGAGGCGGTGGAGGGCACCGGGGTCGTGGTGCGCCTGACCGGCTATCCGGCCCTGCGTGACAGCGTGGTGGAGGCGGTGTTCGGCGATTTCGTGGTCAATGCGAGCATCGGCATCGCCATCGGTACCGCCCTCTCGGTCATCGCCCTGCGAAGCCTGGTGCTGGCGCTCATGGCCACGGTCAGTTCGGCCACGGCGCTCCTGTGGATGCTGGGATTGTTCGGCTATGCCGGCCTGTCGGTCAATGTGGTGACGATCTCGCTGCCGGTGCTGATCCTGGTGCTGAGCTTTGCCTCGGCGATTCACCTGACGCTGGAGGTGCGCCGACGCACGCTGGACGATGGCGACAGGCGCCCGGTGGCCAGTGCGGTGCCCCGGATCGGTCCGGCGGTGGTGCTGACCACGCTGACCACGGCGGTGGCATTCGCCAGCCTGATGACTTCGCCCTCGGCGCTAATCGGCGATATGGGGCTGGCGGGCGTGGTGGCTTGCCTGGCCTCGCTGGCGGCGGTCTTTTCCATGCAGCCGCTGCTGCTGGCCAGCCTGGCGCGCCGGCCCGGTCTCGGGTGGCTGTTCGCCGGCAATCGCGGCAATGCCGCGCCGGTCTGGCGCCTGGCCTGGCTGATGCGGATCGGCACCGGCTGGCCGGGCACGGTCAGCGTGGTTTCGCTGCTGCTGCTGGGAGCGGCGATTGCGACCTATCTTCGGGTGGTGCCGGTCTATTCGCTCTATGATCATGTGGCCACCGGAAGCGATGCCTACCAGGCGCTGCTGCTGGTCGAGGAGGAACTGGCGCCGATCGGCTCGATCGTCTTTCCCACCGGATTCGATCTGGAGAATGCGGGCGATCTCGAGGAACTGCGCCGGGCCGAGCGGGTCCTGCGCCGCCATGTGGGCGGGCTGGAAGTGGTGTCGCTGGCCGGCTTTCTCGAGCCGGGCGCCAGCGTGGCGGACCTGCCCGAAGTCCTGCCCGAGATTCTGCGCGCCCGCCTGCTGGCGCGCGACGGCAGGACGCCGCTGCTGATGGTGCTGGTGCCCAATGAAGGCGCGGTGGCGGTACGCGCCCAAGTCGATGCGCTGCTGGCAGCCCTGGCGGGCGACCCAGACTGGCCGGGTGAGCGCATCGGCGCGCCGACCGGGCTGCTGGTAGCCTCGGCCTATCTGTCGCGCGACATGCTGCTGGACCTGAACCGCTGCTTCCTGGTGGCGGTGGCGGTTTCGGGGCTGGTGGTGGCGCTCTGGCTGCGCAATCCGCTGCTCGGCCTGCTGGCACTGATTCCCAACGTGCTGCCGGTGGCGCTGGTGGGGGCGTGGCTG